>WFRA01000292.1 GCA_015486775.1 Kiritimatiellales bacterium
GGTGTTTGCTTTCAGAAATGCGGCATCGTAGCCGAATGTTCCTTTTTCCATGGTAGCCTCCTCGGTCGTTTGGCATCCCGCCAGCACGAGCGTTCCCGCCGCAAGCAGTCCAGCCGTACTTGTCATTTTATTCATTGTTCCTCCTCTTCTCCGCCCGCCCCTTGCGGGACAGGCGCATCCTGTTCGTCGTTCCATTTCAAGGGGGCAAGATATACACCGCCACGACCCCATCCCGCCCGGCTGATCATCCAGGTATCGTTGGGCAGGCGGATTACTTCCGCAGCATGTGCCGGAAACTCACCCACCTGGTTTTCCATCTTCCATTCAAACGGCGAATCGCTCTCATAAACCACCGTATCGTCGTACGGCAAATTGGTGCAGACAAACAGGTAGTATTTCCCCTTGCGCTCAACCACGAAGGGCGATTCAGTCGGGCCGCTCGCCGTGCCGACCATCGGATGCGTGAACACCACGCGTTTATGATCCCAGTGAACCAGGTCGTCGCTCGTGACGGCCATGACCACATGGTTGCCTTCGTGTGCCGGGCGGGTCGCCGTATAATACATGATCCATTCGTCGCCATGCCTGAAGATGCAGGGATCCCTTGCGTCAAAGCCGTCCACCACCATGGGATTGCCGGGATGCCGCTTCCAATTAAATAGATCCTTCGAGGTGGCCAGATGGATCTTGTATCGGGTGTGGTCCCTGTCGCCGGCGCAATAATACATGTAGTAGACGCCCTCATGCAAAATCACGTGCGGCGCCCACAGGTGCTCTTCGTTCCACGGGGCCTCCGGAGCGACCGTCAGCGCAAACGGCTGTTTTTCCCACGGTTGCTGCAGCAGCGAATCCGCGGTTGCATGTGCAAAGTTGTCTTCATCAATCGGGTTGGCCGGTTCTTCGTGGGTAATGCCGAACAGATGCCACTTCCCCTCCTCGTCCTTGATGAAGCAGTGGTCGTTGACATACCACTGCCGCGCCTCCCCGACACTCTGGTCATACACCCGCACAAACGCCCCGCATTCAACCCTCCGCTTGCCCTCGGTTTCCCCGAAAGCGGCCGATTGAATGAACAGAACGACCGCTACAACGGCCGACGCACCCATTCTACAAATCCAGTCCATTAAAGTGTCCTTCACGAAGATTACACCTTCACCAGCTCTTTTTCCACCTTGCGGGCGCTGACGGCATAGAGGCCGATCACGACAAAGCAGGCGAGCGGCAGCCAGTAGGAATGGGCAACGCCCCACTTGTCGACCATCAGCCCCTGGAGCGGGGTGATGATAGCGCCGCCGACAATCGCCATGATCTGGCCGGAGGAGGCCAGCTTGGTGTCCTCCCCCAGGCCGGAGCAGCCCAGCCCGAAGATGGTCGGGAACATCAGCGACATGAAGCCGGAGATCCAGACCAGGGAAATCACGCCGACCATGCCGCCGACATAGATGACGCACAGCGCCGCGACGATGGCCATGATGGCGGCGAAGAGCAGCAGCGCGGAGGCCTTGAAGAATTTCATCAGGAAATAGAAGACCCAGCGCATGCAGGCGAAGAGGACCAGGGCGGCGGTGTGGTAGACCAGCGCCCGCTCTTGCGTGACGCCGAGCGTGTCGGGGATGTAGAAGTTGGTGTAGGTCCAGACCGAAATCTGCGTGCCGACATAGCAGAACTGCGCAAACACGGAGAAGGAATAGTTCCTGTTTTTCAGCAGGCGCCCGACGGTTTCGAAAAAGTGCAGGTTCTTGTCGTGCTCGGAGGCCTTCGGCATCTTGGTTTTCAGGATCAGGATCCAGACCACCACCAGGATGGAGGCCACCACGAGATACGGGAAGATCACCGCATTGAGCGCGGCGGAGGTGTTTTCCGCGGTAATGTGCAGATGTCCCGCGCCGTCCTTCGGCAGGCGCGCCATGACCAGGTTGCGTGCCAGCAGGATACCGATGACAGCACCGATGGGGTTGAACGCCTGCGCAAAGTTGAGGCGCCGCGTGGCCGACTCCTCCGACCCGAGCACCAGCACATAGGGGTTGGCGTTGGTTTCGAGAACGCCCAGCCCGCAGGCGAGGACATAGTAGGCCAGACAGAAGAGGAGGAATTGCTGAGCCAACATGGCGGGATAGAGCATGAAGCAGCCGACGGCATAGATGCCCAACCCCAGTAGCACGCCGGTCTTGTAGGTGAATTTGCGGGCCACCATGGCACCCGGAAGCGCCATGCAGAAATAGCCAAAATAGAAGGCGAACTGGATGGCGGACGCCTGGAAGGTGGTCATATGGAAGGTTTCCTTGAACACCTTGACCAGTGGGTCGGTCAGGTTGTTGGCGATCGCCCACCACATGAAGCAGCTCGCCAGCAGGATAAACGGCAACACCGCGCCGGGCGGGATTATCGAATGGGATTTGCTATGGTCGTGTTCTTCGGACATGTGCACTCGCTCCTTTGTATGGTCGAGCAACAGGCGGTGGTTATATGCTCCACTCGGCCGGATTGCGATCAAATTCGAGGTGGTAAATTCCTCACATCAGATCCCCGCCGGGGTGGGAACCCAACAATTCCTAGCGCACGGGAAAGCGGTAGATGGTCTCTGTTTCGTAAACCTTTCCGGGGCGCAGGATGGTGAAAGGAAACTGCGGCTGGTTCTTTTGCCCGACATCGCGGCCACCGCGTTCCGCAGTTCCGGCTCTTGGAAAGGTTTGACGCGCCCTGGGTAAATCCGCACAATCCCGCGCCATGATGAAACAGGAAAAAGCCACCGTTGCCGGACACGACAATTTCCAGGGCGAATACCGCATCCTACGCCTAGCCGCCCCGGCGGTTGGATCGCTGGTCAGGCCGGGGCAATTTCTCGAACTGATGGTTCCCCGCTTGGGCGAGCGGATCCTGCGCCGCCCCTTCAGCATCTACAAGGCCGATGCGCAGGGCGTTTCGATCCTCTACAAAACCGTGGGGCGCGGCACCGATGCCATGCGGGCAATCAAGCCGGGCGACAAGGTGGACATTGTTGGCCCGCTCGGGAACGGTTTTCCAACCCTCGGAAGCGGCAAGGTTCCGGTGCTGGTGGCAGGAGGCTACGGTAACGCCGCGCTCTACCTCAAGGCCAAGGAGTCGCCCGCCAAGGGGATCGCCTTTTTTGGCGGCCGCACCGCGCAGGACATCCTCTGCGTCGAGGAGTTCGAAGCACTCGGCTGGGACGTGCGACCCACCACCGACGATGGATCACTCGGAACCAAAGGACTCGTTACCGCCGCGTTCGACCCCTGGATGGCGGAGCAGGAAAATATCCAAGCATTGGAACTTTTTGTCTGCGGCCCCAACCCCATGCTCAAGGCGATGGGCGACCGCGCCATCGAGCACGGCTTTACCGCCTGGCTCTCGATGGACAAAAACATGGCCTGCGGCGTGGGCGCCTGCCTGACCTGCGTGATCAAGCGCAGGACAGAAACCGGCTGGGAATGGGCGCGCTGCTGCAAGGACGGCCCCGTGTTCGAGTCGCGCGAAATTATTTGGGAAAGATAAATGAACCACAGATAAACACAGATGGACACCGATAAGATCTGCGTGAATCTGTGTTTATCTGTGGTTCAAAATCAAGGTTGCTAGCATGGATGTTGATTTGAAAATCAGAATTGGCTCGATGGAAATGAAGAACCCGGTGACGGTGGCTTCGGGGACGTTTGGATACGGGCCGGAGTATGCCGAGCTGGTCGACCTGAACCGGCTGGGCGCGATCACCGTCAAGGGCATCGGCCCGATGGAGACGCTGGGCAACCCCACCCCGCGCACCTTCGAGACGCGCGGCGGAATGCTCAACGCCATCGGCCTGCCGGGGCCGGGTGCAGAGGGGTTCATCAAGAAATATATTCCGTTTTTGAAGCAGTATGATGTTCCGGTGATCGTAAACATCTGGGGCAAAGCAATGGAAGATTACGGTACCGTGGTCGAGATGCTCGACGGCGAGGACACCGTCTCAGCCTACGAGATTAACCTCTCCTGCCCGAACGTGAAGGAGGGCGGATCGGCCTTCGGCACGGATACCGATTCGTTCTCGCGGGTGGTCGAGCTGGTGCGCGGCAAGACGCAAAAGCCGATCATCCCCAAGCTGGCGCCCAATGTTCCGGACCTTGGAAAATTTGCCAAGGCGGCGGAGGATTGCGGCGCGGATGCGATCTCGATCATGAACACAATGCCCGCCATGGCGATCGATATCGAGACACTCGAACCGGAGCTGGCCAACCGCACCGGCGGGCTGAGCGGCCCGGCTATCAAGCCGATTGCCATCAAGTTGGTGTGGGACGCGGCCAAGGCCACGAACCTTCCAATCATTGGAATGGGCGGCATCTTCGAACCGGAGGATGCCATCGAATTCATGCTGGCGGGCGCCTCCGCCGTGGCGGTGGGGACGGCCAACTTTTCCGATCCCTCGACCATCGTGCGGGTGATCGACGGCATTGAAGGCTATCTCATTAAAAAAGGGCATGGCTCAGCGGCCGATATTGTGGGAATGGTGAAGGCATGAGCCGGGCAAGGCGATATGGCATCGTTGTCCTTGGCGCGGTTTTCGCGCTGGCCGCCCTGGGCTACTCCTTCTTCCAGTCGTTCATCCCGAATGCGGTTTTCGGCGCGGTACCCGAACAGGCCACCTTCGCCTTCAAGGCCGATTCGCTCGAGGAGCTGCTCGCCAGCCCGGTGTGCGAACAGCTCGATAAAGCGCTGGCGCCGGGCCGGTCGCTCGAAGCCCTACTGGGTTCCAACCCCTGGACAAAACTGGCCGCGCCATCCGAGATTGTGGTGGCGGATCTCCCGCTACGTCGCCCCGGCCAGAACCGCTGCCGGGTTGCGGTGAGCTGGGTGGGCTGGCGTAGCCCCTGGCTGCGCTGGAAGCTGGAACGCACCCGCGCGGTGGGCTTTTCCTTCATCGGCAAGCATTCGGTCTGGCCAGTCTGGAAATATGAAAACCCCGGCATTGCGCAGGACGGTGTCCTGACCTTTGCCCTGACCGACAATCTTTTTATTGCCTGCCTGTCGAAAGACTCGGCGGATATCCTCCAGTTGCTCGACACCTACGACCACCGAATCCCCGCCTTCGGTCGGGAAAAATAAAGGAGATAAAATGAAATCCCTTCAAAGCCTAACCATCCTCGCCCTCGCCACCCTCGTGCTTGCCGGAAGCGCAAACGCCATGTTTTGGAAAAAAAAGGAGACAAAGGACTCCCCGATTCCAAAAAGCAAGCAGGAGCGCTTCCTTTCCAAAACCAAAATGCCGCAGCAGTTCGGCTACTCCATCTACCGCACGCGGGCAGGAACAGTCGCCTGCGTCGGCGAAGCCCGCCTGCACCCCAACCACATGGCCTCGGTCAAGATGCTGGAAGACGGCATTCCCGTCGTCAAGATGCAGGGGATGTCCAAGCGCAGCAAGATGAATGTCCTGCTCGACACCAGCTCCCCCAACTCGTGGATCGAATTCTCCGCCGCGCAGAAACTAGACGTGCATTTTCTTGGCATCAACGACCAGCCATTCCCCTACCGGGGCAGCTACAACACCGGAGGGGCGGCGGCCTTTGCCGGCGTGGCGGGTCAGGTGCGCATCGACACCCTCTTCCTCGAAAACGTTCCGTTCTATGTCCGCATGTCCATCGGATCGCTCGGCCCGCTGGCACGCGGGATCAAGAAGCCCCAAGTCGATGCCGTCATGGGCTTCGACACCCTGCGGATATTCGAATATGTCCAGTTCGACCTGAAAAACAGCACCGTCGCCCTCTCCGCCACCACCCCCTTCAACGAACCGGAGGGCGACAACGTCCACGTCGCGAAAATCATTCCCTCCCGAAGCTTCGGGCTGGTGGTCGAAGGCACCGTCAACGACGAAAAGAAACCGGTCATCATCGACCTCGCGGGCGACTTCGACTTTGCGCGGGGCGACATCAAGGTGGCCGTCACCCCCGAGGTCGGGCTCGGCGACCTCACCTTTCTGGATCTCCCCACCCTCGTGCTGCCGCTCCACGACTCCCCCGCCCGGGTCGGCCGCAAGCAGCTTGCCTCCTACCGCATCACCATCTGCAACAAGTCCGGGGTCGTCTACTTCGAAAATCTTGCCACCGAGGGCGACTAGGCCAAAAAGAGGCTCGCAACCCTTCCTCCTCCCGCGAACAACTAGCAACGGCCTGTATTCGGCTTCGTCCTTCACAACCGTTTCACCTTGCCCTACCCTGCAAAACTCGACAGAGTACGTGCTTTGAATTTCCAACCCAAGGAAAAGCATGTCCGAAGAAAACACACTCGAAAACATCAAGATCGACGGTTCCAACCTCTGGAAGGAGGAAAACATCACCGACCTGAAAGTGGGCAACATACGCCGCCTGACCCCCATCAAGATCGACGGCACCGAGGACGATTCGCGCACCGCGACCTACTCCGCCACCACCAACATCATGACCCCCAGCGGCGCGCTTCCAATCTCCGGGGAAATCGATGCCTCCACGTTAGCTGAAGCGGTTGAAAAATTTCCGGATGCCATCAACGCCGCCGTCAAGAAGCTTCAGGACGAAATGGTTCGCATGCAGCAGGAGCAGGCCAGCAAGATCGTCACCCCCGACCAGCTCCGCGGCGGCAACGACATCATCGTCTAGAGCACCTGCCGCCCCCCCGCTTGCGCGACGCTATTTATAGAGCTCCGAGAGCAGATGGAAGGTGTAGCCCTGATTTTCCAGGGTCTGGAAGCTGTCGCGGATGGTGGCGGCAGTCTCGGCGCTCCATGCGTGGCCGATCACGATCACATATCCGTTTTTCCGAGCCTTGGAAACCGCCTGCCCCCACATCTTGCGGATATGGTCACGGTCGTGCTGGATATCGAGGAAGACATCGCGCTGCTCCATGTGCATGCCCAGCGACCGGGCCGCGGAGGGCACCTGCGAGTTGTACGAGGTTTTGCTGTCGAGAAAAAAGAGTCCACGCGCCCGGCAGTCGTCCAGCACGGCACGCATCAGCTCCGGGGATTCCGTCACCCGCGACCCCATGTGGTTGTTCATGCCCACCGCGCCGCGAACCGAAGCCAGATTCCTGCCGAGGATCGCGGAGACCTCCGAGGAAGGAGTGGCGCTATAGATCCCCCCTTTGCCCAACGCGACCGAGTGCGAGTAGGCCTCCATCGGCTGGTGCAGGATGGCCTGCTTGTTCGCATGGCGGGCAATGGCTCGGCAGACCTGTTCCGTATCCTTGAGATGCGGTAGCACGGCGATCGTCATCGGAACGGGAATCTCCAAAAACCGGCGGGTCTCGGAGAGCGCCAGCCCGGCATCGTCGATCACCAGGAAAATCTGTTTGTGGCGCGCCACCGGCGGAGCGGAAACCTTTTGCGGGGGAACTGGGCTACGGCAACCGCAGAGCAACAGGCTCAAACCTAACCCGTAAAAAGTAAGATAGGCAAAATATAGATTCTTGCGTTTATTGTGCCTTTTTGCGGTCATCTTTTCTTTATCGCAAAGCATTTCTCCGCGCCTACCCATTCAGGTTCAGGCGATAGTCCTGCCCTCCGCCAAATTCGAGGATGCGCTGGACATGCTTGCCAAGGATGTCGGCCTCGAGGTTTACCTTGGTGCCGACCTTGAATTCCGACATATCGGTCTCCTGAATCGTGTGCGGGATGATGTGGACAACAAAGCCATTGTCGGTCAATTCGGCGACGGTCAGCGAGATGCCGTCGATGGCGATGGAGCCCTTGTAGACCATCAGCATGAGCATGTCGCGCGAGCATTCGACCGTATACTTGAAGTCGCGCCCGACCTCCTCAATCTTCGCCACGGTGCCGGTGTTGTCGACATGGCCGGTCACGATGTGCCCGCCGAGCGTGTCGCCCAGCGCCAGCGCCTGCTCCAAGTTCACCAGATCGCCCGGCTTCTTTTCGCCGAGATTGGTTTTATCGAACGTTTCACCGAGTACGTCGAACATGAGCGCATCGCCCTCCATGGCCGCCACCGTTAGGCAGGTGCCGTTGACGGCAATGCTGTCGCCCAGCCCAACGAGCCTGTCGAACGGGCGGTTCGGCACCATCGCGATCCGCCCCGCCGTGCCCTCCATTTTGATGTCAGTGATATTTCCAAGCCTTTGGACAATTCCGGTAAACATGCTTTCTCCTTAATCTGATCCGTAACGGAAAGTTTGAAATTTTTGAACCGGGAGACTCCCCCCTTGGGCCTCGCGAATCAAGTATTAAACGGCGGCAGGTCGCCACCTTAACTCCGGCAGGCTGCCAGGAAAGCTCATCGCGACCGCTCAAAAAATGCGCAAGGCCAACCAGCGGGTCTTTTTTGGAAGGAACATTCTTCGGCGATCGTTCTGCCGGTATTGGTAGAGGAGTGTGGGGCAAGGGTTTCGGGGATCAGGATTTCCCGAATTTCTTCATCTTTTCCGCGTGCTCCTTCTCGACCTCTCTCTTGAGCGCTTCGTATTTCTTGATCTGCTCTTCTTTCCGCCCTTCAACCCCGCCGATAATGTAGAGCTTGGTGTTCACAGCCTGTCGGCTGGTATGGGAAAACAAGGCCTTTCCAATGAAGGGAATTTTCCGGAGATAGGGAATCCCGCTATCCATATCCATCATTTTCTGGATCGTCAGCTCGCTCAGCATCTCAAGCTGCCCCGGCTTGAAATCGATTGATGTGTCTACCGTCCTGAAGGAGACGATCGGAACCCGGGTGCCCCTCTCCCGACGGTCGTTTTCGCGCAGAACCTCCGAAATGCTCATTTTCATTTTGGCATGCACCAGCCCGTTCTTTTGAATGGTTGGCTGGGCTTCGATCTTTGCGCCCACATCGATAAAATCGGTAATCTTCTGTTCGCGGTTTCCAATCACCTTCGTGGTCATGTACGGTTCTTTCGAAATCAGCTCCGCTGTGCCCTTCTCCTTGTCCTTTACGGAAATACGCGTATTCACAAGCAACCGGCCACTGTCGAGCATGGCAACACTTCTGCTCGCAAAAGACCAAAAATCGTTCCCGATTTTAAAAACCCCCGCAATATCCCCGATTTCCCGCTCAGGAAGGATGGTTGAGATCAGCATGGAAAATCCCTGAAGCGTTGCATTGGGACTCGAGTCTACCTTGTTTGCGGCAAACCGGTGGCTATGCCCAAAATCATCGACATGTTCCACGATGAAAAAAGAAATGCTGAGGTTCGCCCCGGGAACCAAAAAAGGTTTTTCTGCCTTCTCGGCGGTCGGCTTTGGCGCTACGGCTTTCTTAACGGCCGGCTTTGGCACGGCGGCCTTCTTGGCAACCGGTTTCGGTGCCGCAGCCTTCCCGTCGGCGGCCCAGGCGGAACCGGAAAACAGAAGAACAGGCACCACCGCAAAAAAAAGAACCATTTTCTGCAGGAACACCTCCATTCCATATCTA
>WFRA01000293.1 GCA_015486775.1 Kiritimatiellales bacterium
CCCCGGAGCTGGAGGAGGAGACGCCATGAAACAGTCGCGAAGGGACCACCTAAAAATTGCCGGGAACCTGCTCGGGATCACCGCGCTCGGCGGCATTGCGGCGCGGGTCTTTTCCCCGCCGTCGGAGGATGCCGAATTCATTGCCCAGGGGCGGCGCTTCGCCTGGCAGATCGACCCCGAAAAGTGCCAGTCCTGCGGGCTGTGCGCCACCAGCTGCGTCCGTAAGCCCTCCGCCGTGAAGGCCGTCAACGACCCCAAGAAATGCTCCAACTGCGTCGTCTGCTACGGCCACATCACCGACAACAGGATCGACTCCGACAAGATCGACTCCTGCGGGCACCACGTCTGCCCCGTCAATGCCGTGAAGCGGACCAACTTTAGCGGCGGGGTCGACGGCATGTTCCTCTACGAACAGGATCCCAAGCTCTGCATCGCCTGCGGGAGATGCACCAGCCGCTGCAACGAGCACGGCAGCCAGTCCATGTTCCTGATCATCCGTCCCGACCTCTGCCTCGGCTGCAACGAATGCGCCATTGCGACGGCCTGCCCGCACGATGCCATCGAGCGCGTCCCGCGCGAGCCGGTCGACGACTACCGGGGCGACTATTATTTCGACACCTCCGACTTCTACTACGACATGGGGGAAGACGCTTGAGACGCCTCCTTTTCTTTTTTTTCGCGCTCTTCTTTGCTGCCGCACCGGTTTTTTCCCAGGATTCGGAAGAGTGCAACCGCCCCCCGCCCCCGGAGCTGGCCGACTACAAGGAGGCCTATGTCCCGCAGGAGTTCAACTATGAATCCTTCCGGTGGGAGATCGCCGATGTCGTCGTGCTGGCCGCCATGCTGGCGCTCGCCAGCCTACTCTCCGTCCGCCACCACCCCAAATGCCGCTTTACCGCGCTGACGGTGATCGGCCTGCTCTACTTCGGCCTTTTTCGCGGCGGCTGCATCTGCCCCGTCGGTGCCACCACCAACTTTTGTATCGGCCTCGTTTCCCCGGAAATGATCGGCAAGACCGTCGCCGTTCTTTTTTTGTTGCCGCTTATCGCCGCCTTTTTCTTTGGGCGCGTCTTTTGCACCTCTGCCTGCCCGCTCGGTGCCATCCAGCACCTGCTTGCCCGCAAAAACGGATATCAGGTTCCCAAGAAGCTGAACAAAGTTCTCAACTACATCCCCTTCTTCATGCTGGCCGCCACCGTCTGGGGCGCCCTGCGCGGCGGGATCTTCCTCGCCTGCAAGCTCGATGTCTACAAGCCCATCTTCTTTACCGGCCACGCCTGGATCGGCCAGCTCGCCGACAAGATGCACGGCACCCTGACCGAAACACACCTATTGCTCGTCGGCGACGGACTCATGTGGTTCACCCTTGCCGCCGCCCTGCTGCTCGGTGTTTTTGTGCCGCGCCCCTTCTGCCGCTACGCCTGCCCCTACGGCGTCCTGCTCGGTTTCTTTGCAAAAGTCGGCCTGCGCAAGCGCACCATCGACGCCGAAAGCTGCTTCTCCTGCATCATGTGCACCAAGACCTGCCCCGTCCAGGCCATCAGCTCCGACCACCTCAAGCGCGTTGTAAAGGTTTCCGACTTCCACTGCATCCAGTGCGGCCGTTGCGACGGCACCTGCACCACCGACTCCTTCCAAAGCCCCTCCCCCTTCCCCAACTCCCACTTTCCAAACATCGGAAAAAACTAGCGCATGTCCCTGCCTTGGTGAATATCCGGGAACCGCCGCTACATCCACTTTTTACGGGAGGATCCGGAGATGGGCGGGGCGGCGGCTCTGCTTTAACGGCTGCATCTTGATCTCGGCCGCCACTGATGCCGGGGGCAAATCCCTTTTTTCGCAGGAGGTCGGAAAGCTGGGGAATCCGGATGTTCTAGGTTCTTTGTAGAATTTTGTTGTGGCAGAAACGGGAAAATATTTGGACAGGACAACAGGATGGACGGGATTGGATCTTCAGAACACCTGACCCGCTCCTCGGGAAAGCCCGCTATCATTGGCTGGCATGGAAGTGCCGGACTCGCGTAAAAACGATACCGAATCCTATCGTTGCACCATCCCGAAAAAATCCGCTACCCACTCAACTGTGGGTCAGGCTTTCCAGACTGCCCGGCAGGTGGAGCGGACATTGCCATTTCCTGCGACAGAGAACCCTGCTCCACGGGTTGTGTGGCGGACATTCCTGTCTGCCTTTCGGATACTCAAGAAACCATGTGGGTAGCCCGACGAAACCCAAACCTGCCATCTCGGCACAAACCTGCGGCTGGTCGACAAACTGGTATCGGATTAAAATCCGCCGAGGTCAGGTGTTCTGATCATCCGCGAAGTGCAGAGCTGGCAACAGATGCGAAACAGTTGTGCTTCGCCCATGAACTGGCAGTTCACAACCTCTGATGCCCGCATCAAACTTAAGAAACTTTACCCGACAATTGATTCGTGACTATGTACTAGTCATGGGAGTGATATTGTCGGCACCCTGTTTTCATTCGGGGGTATTTCAGCTTGAGTTTTTGGAAATTTATGGTTCTCTGCATTTCTTCGGGGCGATAGAAGGTTCCGGGTAAATAAGGAGGTGGCGATGAAAAAAATAATTATGGCGGTTACGATGGCGCTGGCGGTTGGTGCTCAGGCTGACTTTTATATTAACTTTTATGCCGGATATGGGTTTAGCAAGGATTATGCAAGCGACCCATCCGGCAATATTCCGTTGCTGGCCGATGGAGAGCAGGCCATGGTTCAGATCATTTATGCTGGGGACAATGGCGAGCCCGACTACATGTCTGTGGTCTCGAATGGATCAGGAGATGTTTTTGCCCTCAGTGCAGCCGGGGGAGTGTATGGTGATGATGTAGTGATCGATTCTTTCAGTACTGTTCCGGCAGATTTGGGAGCAGGCAATTGGTCGGAATTTGCTCTTTTCAGCAAAACCATACAGAAGCCATATATGGGTAATGGGTTAGTCTATGGACGTATTTATAGTGCCACGGGTATGGAATGGTTTCAGTCAGCAGTTTTATTAGCAACTGACTTTGATATGGCAGCAATTCCTCCGTCCCCGCCGGAAACCTTTAGGCTTGATAATGGCTCTGTAGATGGAGTGACTCCCGCATTTGTCGGGTTACAGCCCAATGGCGATGTTTATAGTGGGGTCATTCCCGAGCCGGCCACGTTGGAGCTGATGGGGGTGTTGGCCTCTGGCGTATTCGCTTTTCGCAGAATCTTCCGCTAGTGGGCTGTCCGCAAATCCGTTACTTGTTGGAGTTGGCAAGTGTAGGAGAGGAGGCCGGATAAATCCGGGGTTGAGAACCAATTTGGAATAAAGCGTCTGTGGTTTCACCTTGCCGGGTTGGGGTAGAACGAACCCCGTAGGTCTCGATGCAAAGACGCACCAACCCTCCCTTTGTGCTTCCTGCGCCTTTTTGTGGCTGCATCGGAAAAGATTGATTCAGGCCGAGATGGGGTTCGGCGTTCCCAGTAAGATCCTTCATTTGCGTCCATCCGTGGTTCTCCCCCGATGCCCCACCCGCATTTGCGTCCATTCGCGTTCATTCGCGGTTAAAACCCTTTTCGAGGAGGAAGGTTTGGTCACGAGGAGGCGCAAAAGGCGCGAAGATGCGCCGATCCTTCACTTTGTGCTTCCTGTGCCTCTTTTGTGGCTACATGTTGGAAAATATGGATTCAGGCCGAGCTCGGGCTCGGCGTTCCCTGTAAGATCCGTGTTGATTTGCGTCCATCCGTGGTTCTCCCTCGTTGTTCCATCCGTATTCGCGTCCATTTACGGTTGGTTCATTTGCGGTTGAAAATAACTAAAAGTTTTCCTTGCCATCCGCTTCCCCCTATGGTTCCCTGCATGTGGGTTGACAATAGGCAAGG
>WFRA01000294.1 GCA_015486775.1 Kiritimatiellales bacterium
ACGGCAAAGAAGGCCGCAATCACATACCAGTCCACCGCCGCCAGGGGGGAAAACATTTCAAAAGAGGAATTGCTCATAGATAGGGTCGCCCGGAGTTAGAGGTTGATGGAGGCATCCTGCTCCACTTTCTCGCGGAAGGTCTTGTAGTAGTGGATGGCCATGCCCGCAAAGCATTTGTAGGAGCGGAAAAACGCTTCGGAGAGGGCAAGCTGTTTGCGGAGATGGGAGCAGGAATCGTCCGCAAAGGTTGTTTTCCCTGCCATGATCTTGACCGCGACAAACCCGGGAATCTCCATCCCGCCAACGGAAGGCACGTCGCGCGCCTGTGCATCTTTCCATTCCGCCGCTCCGTCGATTCCGCGCATTGCCGCCGCCCGGATATCCTTGGCCCGGCTTTTCAGCTCCGGGCATGCCCCGGCGGAAAAGCGCCGCGCAATCCCGGCCAGCGCCTTGCGGATCTTCTGTTCATCCCCCCCGTTGGCAGATAGTTCAATCCCGACGTGGATATTCTCCCCATCGTCGAAAACCTGGACGCGGTATCCGGAAATGCGGCTCAAAAAAGACAAGCCGCCATCCTTTTCCCTCAAGGCGGCTTCGTACCGCTTCCGAGGCAACCCCGCCACAAACCAGACCGGGGTCGGCCTGTAGGCGAAGGTTTCCACCCCGACAAAGATTTTTGCGTGCTTGGCCTTGTCGCCGTACTCCAGCAGATCCTTGGCATGGGTGATGATCCCGTCGGCTCCGTCGGCGGTGTCCCGGTAGTCCATGATGCCCACATTGTCGAGCAGGTCGATGCAGTGGTAGCTGGCCGCCTTTTCCACACCGTGGAAAGAAACCAGGCCGTTCGCCTTCCCAGTGGCGGGATCGGTATCCTGCAGCCAGAACGGGATGTCCACGCCAAAAACCATGTCGGATTTCCGCCGGATCCGCTTTTGAATCTCCTCGTTCAATGCGAGGAATTCGCGGAGGATCCGCTTTCGCCGGAGGGGATTGTTCCATCCCTGGATCAGATAGGGCTCGTTGTCCAGGTGGATCCCATCGAAGCGTTCATTCCTTTTGCCGTTCCGGTTGAAGTCGATCACACCGTCGACAATCGCCAAGGGGGCATAGTGATATTCCTTCTGCGCGTATTCCGGATAGCCATCCAGCGCGTGGACAGCAAGACCGGCCGCATGAGCCTTTTTTAAAAACCGGCGCAGCTCTTTGGGATGCTCGATTACCGCATGGAAACCCTCCGGCGGCTTCCCGGAGGGCGGGCCGAACACATTGTAGCCGGGTTCAAAATGCGACAGCACCTGCATCCAGACCGTTCCAATGTTTTCCTTTTTGCAGAAATCGAAAAACTCAGCCCGGCTCCTCCCATCCAACAGCAGCGGCTTCGTGTCCCAGACCCACATGGCGCGGGGCGGCGGTGGAGCGGCAGCGGATGTCGTCAAAGCCTTCTTTGCCACCGTCGACGTTTCAGGAGTGGGGACATCGCCGGATGTCTTGACCGCGATATCGTCGATGTAGACCGTGTAGTCGCCCGGAACATTAAACTCAAGGGTCAATCCGCCTAAGCGCGAGCAATCCAGGCGTTCCGCTGGCCCAAAGGACAATGGGATCTGGACTTCCCTCCATTCCGTGGTCACCTTTCCCGGAAGGCACTCCTCCACCGAGCCCATGGAGAGCGCGTCGCCCTTCTTGATCCATGTTTCATCCGCCAGTTTTACCAAAAAGGTCTCCCCGCCCTTTTCCCCCTTCACCCAGAAAGAGAGAACCGGATAGCTCGTCGCATCGAAATAGTGCGGTTCCGAGGCTCGGAAATCGAAAAAATGAACCCACGCACCGCAAAATCCGCTGGCAGCGCGGTGGGCGTCGATGCGCAGGCTGCGCCCGGAGTCCCCCCGGAAAACGTCCGGACTCATCGCGGTGTTTGCCCGCGACGGCCCCGCCTCGAACTTGTTGTGGTAGCCGCCCAGCCTGTTCTGGACACCTTGGTTGAAATCCGCGATCAAAACCAGGTCGCCCGGAGTCCCCCCGGCTCCGGAAGCAACCGACCGGGCGGGGGTCGCGGCCAGCGCAACGCTCCCGAGAATACCCAGAAGCATCGGTTTGAAAAAAACGGTTTGCAGTGCA
This sequence comes from Kiritimatiellales bacterium, assembly GCA_015486775.1. Taxonomy (GTDB): domain Bacteria; phylum Verrucomicrobiota; class Kiritimatiellia; order Kiritimatiellales; family Pontiellaceae; genus Pontiella. The sequence goes on from WFRA01000294.1 coordinate 2,119, forward strand.
TCGATCATATCCAAAGCCCCTATTTTGCGGAAACATCGCCAAAAAGGCGCTTCCCAACCAATAGCTTGGCCGACTTTATAAGGTATCCGTATTAAGTAATCAAGAAGAAATCCGGAGCAAACCGAACAAGCAAACATGCGGCTCGGAAAAAGAGGGCTGTCTCGAATGGCACTTACTTAAGGGGTTTTAACAGGGATTCTGGTAGAATTTGAAATCTCGGTTATCAAAAGTAGGACAGTGCTTCCAGCCTGTCCACAGTAGTTTGGCGATGCAAGTGCAGACAGGCTAGAAGCGCTGTCCTACTTTGCAGAACTACCAGACAAAATGGCTTAAGTAAGTGCCATTCAGGGCTGTCCCCCTACTCCACAGAAACCCGGTAGAAGGCCTGCGCCTTGCCGGCGGCACTGGTGTCGATGTATTCCGTGGCGCCTTCCAATCCCTGGATGCCGCTTTCCATGGTCTGGAAAACGCCGTCCACCAGGTTGGTGCTGGCTTCGCTCCAGATTGTGGTGTACTGGGGTGCCACGATGGTGCTTCGCGAATCCACGATCGTAATCGCCTTGTGGTCGTTGTCGTTGAACCCGGTATCGTAGATCAGCACGCTGCCCGCCGCGCAGTCCCAGCCAAACCCGGCAGGCACCATGTCCAGGCCAAGGGGGTCGTCGTCGCCCGCAGAGCCATAGTTTCCGAGCAGCTGTGCTTCCGTCGCCGCCCCGCTCGGATCCGCGATTTTCCATACGCCCGGCGTGTAGGGCGTGGGCATATAGACGGTTCCGGAAGAATCCACGGCAACCCCGCATGGATAGTCGAAACCGTTGCTGGATTCATCGCCGCCCATGGCCAGCCTGCCGCTGTAGGTGCCGTTGGCGATATCGATCGAATAAAGCCCCCGCTTCGTATTGCTGGCGGTACGATTCGCCAGATAGATCCGGTCGTAGGCGCCATCCGAACGCGAGGTGGGATCGAACGCCAGCCCCGCCGTGGCGTTGATCGCGGACTGTGCGGAATCCGTGACGTAGAAATTGGTCTGCAACCCCGAAACATAGTCGCTGTCGTAGGTTTGCGCCGAAACCGTCGCCGCCACCGATGCCATCGCCAATAGTGCAATCTGCTTTTTCATCTCTTTCTCCTTGTTATCGTGGTTTATCCAAACTCCAACCGATTCCTTCGGCTGTTTTCAAACTGCCGCTTTGCTCCAATCGACAAGGGGCAACCCTGTTCTCCTGTTTCTTAAATTCAGCGACCAACTCCGGTCTCCGATTACTAGATTACGGGACCCCTCTGACTGTTCTCTTATTTCTTAAATTCATCGGCCAACCCCAGTCTCCGATTACTAGATTACGGGACTGACCCTTTCGACTCTCATCTTATTCCTTTCCGCTCCCTAGACTCCAAACCGCTTTCTCCAATCGACAAAGGGCAACCCTGTTCTCCTGTTTCTTAGATTCATCGGCTGACCCCGGTCCCTCGCAATTTGTTATTTTCCCTCTCATCTCGTTCCTTTCCGCTCCCCGGTCTCCGATTACTAGATTATGGAACTCCTCTGACTGACAACTCCGCACTCTCAGCTCCAATTTCGAACGACCATCCGCTCTGAAAAACAAACCATAAATTATATGATTCGTTTTCCAACTCAGCCTTTATTCTATACTTGGCTAACACAAATGAATTTGTCTCTATTGGAGTAACTTTTGATATTCCTGCCAAACAATCATCTTCATTTTGTTCAAGATTGTTTCTACGAGGAAACAAGAGAACGAAACTTGGTTTATAAAAAATTATGCTTAACTGGTTCTCGTTAACAAATCCATTTGGGGGTTCCCATGGAGATGCACCATAGTCAATCGTCCAATTCAAACTGATTGATGTGGTGCTAATGTCATATACAACATCTCGAAAATGACCTAGATTATGCAAATCCCATTCGTTGCCTAAACCAACAATGGAATGAGCATA
>WFRA01000295.1 GCA_015486775.1 Kiritimatiellales bacterium
CATCAAGTCAATGAAGAGTTAAGAATGCAGAATGAAGAATGGTGGAACTCAAGCGGCGTTGGCCTTTTTTCCGATAGAGGCTGTCGCAGACCGACCATTCTTAATTCTTAAATCTTCATTCTTAATTCACTGCTGCGTAGCCGCCTTAGTCCCTCTCTCTATTCAAATCCCATCATGTTGCGAAGGATTTTTTACACCAAGGCCGCAAAGTTCGCAAAGGCAAGGTGCCTTTCCGCCTTCGCGACCTTGAACCTCTTTGCTGTGCTCGTTATTTGCTGCGCAAATTATCTATTCGGGTATTCTTCTGTTAAATTTTAGCTCCGGCTTCGCTGGGTTGGGATTATTGGCGATAGCCCATCAACCGCACCGGCCCCATGAGCCCCGACGGGAAGCGGTTGTCTCCGTGCTTTTGCTTTAGGGACTGCAGCGAATTCCACCCGTTGTATTTTCGGTTCCAGTTTGCCCCATAATGCCCCTGCAGGCTTTTTGGAATGGGGCGAGGTTCCTCGAGCGCGGCCGCATAGTTCCAAAGCCGGTTGGCCACAACCACCTCAAGCTCGTTTTTGCCCTTCTTCAGCTGCTTTGAAATATCGATCCGGTATGGCTGCATCCAGACCTTGCCAGCCTCTTCCCCGTTCACAAGCACGGTGGCGACATCGCCGACCGCCCCCAGATCCAGCACAACCGAAGGGACGGAATCCGATGCTTTGAATTCGGTGCGGTATGTAGCGGTTCCGGCAAAGTTCCGAAGACCGGAAACCGTCGCCAGATCGCGAAGCGACCGCAGCACCAAATTGGTTTCAAAACCGCCGATGCCGTCGATCGAAACATTCCATTTTCCGCCGAGCTCAACGGTTTTCGCGGAATGGCGTTCCGCCATCGGCGGTGCCGCGGAAGAGCGCGCCCCGCCACCCGGGGAGAGCAGGACAAATTCCGAGGCCCAGGGCTGGAGATCGACCGGAACCACGATGCGCCCGTCGGCGGCGGTTTTGAATCTGTCCAGTCTCCGGATGCCCGCATCCATCGCATTCCACACCTGCGGGATCTTGCCTTTCGTTTTCAGCGTCACCTCCGTCTTGCGGGCATGGGGCTGGAGGTTGCAGATGAACCAGCAGTCCACATCGCCGATTTTCGTGTGCCGGAAGGTCAGGCCGTTGCTTTGCGGCGCATCGGCGATTTCGAAATCGGGTGTCGAACGCTTTTTCAGGATGCGCACAAATTTCCTGTATGCGAGGGAGAGCGGAGCCGTTGGTTTCCACTCCCCCGCCGCGGGAACCCATTTTTTTAGATATTCGAACCCGTCGCATCTCGGCAGGTAGTAGCTAAACCCATCGCCAACCCTTTTTTCGCCGCCGGAGGGGGCGAAGAGGCGGTCGCGAATCGCGGCCAATTCGGCATCGCGTTCTTCATGGTTGTTCCACCCGTCGGAAATTTCAGGAAGGGTGTTGAGCGCGAAAACCGTTCCGCCGTCCTGCACGAAGCGTTCAACGACCGCCAGGGTTTCCGGAGACAGGCAACGCACGCGCGGCAAAATCAAGACCGAATAACCATAGCCGTTAATCTGCAGCCGTCCGTTTTCAATCTGCGAATAGTTCCGAAGCAAGTCATCGTTCACGCAGTCAAAGTCGTAGCCATTGGCGACCAAGATCTTGGGGAGCTTCCCAAACGGAAGGTAGCGCATACCGCTGCAGGGAAAGGCGGCCCGCTCGGACCACAGGGTCGGCATCGGCGAATAGAGCAGCACATCGGCATCGGCACGGCCCTGCCGGGAAAGAAAGGCGGCGCGTGCCTGGTAGTCCGCCAGCCCGCGGTACCACGGCCACCAGGTGTTGACGTGGCTGATGCGGTTCATCCAAAGCAGATCGCGCGAAGGTGCAATTTCCTTTTCAGGGGAATAGAAATATCCGTGGTTGTAGAACTGGGTGACGCCGTCGCGCAGGAAGAGATCGGTGCCGCGTTTGATTTCCTCCATTGTCGTGCAATACTTCGTGTCGACGAAGGTGAACGCCTCGCAGGAAACCCATTTCTTTTCGCGGGAAGGATAGAGCCAGGCTCCGCTCGTCGTCAGCTTGTGCGGATAGGCCTTCGGCTCGAAGCTCCGACGGGTGAGTTCCGTCTCCGGCTGTTGCAGCACGCCGGAGGCTTCGATTATTTCCGTGGTGAACCGGTAGTGCGGTTGCTGGCGCATGCGGACACCCGCTTCCCCGCAGTAGTCCGCCAGCGTGGAGATGACCCCCTCCATCCCCAGCTCGTGCAGGAACCGGCCCACATCGTAGCGCACATAGGGGGTTTCCGGCGCGCCATCGTAGACCAGCAGCGGAAGGTACGGGCGTAAGTCGTATCCCTTTTCCCGCCGGAACCGTTCAAGCAACCCATCGGTCCAGTAGCTAAAGCCCTGCTTGACCTCAAAACTGTCCCCGAAGAAGGAATCCACGGTTTGGCCGAAATCCGCGCCAAATGCCGAGCGATATTTGGTTCCCATATATTCGGCATATTCGCGCACGGCCTTGCTGCTCAAATGATCCACCACCCAGGAGCGGGGCTGGAAGTTTTCCGCTACGCATTTTTGCCCGGAATAGGCCTCCCAGAAAACCATCAAACGCCACCTGCCGGACGGCAGCCTGGCTTCAAGATTCAGTTTCGGCTTTGGCATCCAACCATTGGAACCCGCAACCGACCCCGTCAGGTCGACCCGGTGCTCCACGTCGGGTTCCCCGTTTTCCCCCAGAGCCACCGCCACGACGGCCACCAGCTTTTTCTTGTTCCACCGGACATAGGAGGGATTTCTCGGCAGGGGAAGCATCAGATTCACTTTCCCTCCGGGAATATCCTTTTCGGAGTAGGAAAGCACCTTGCTGCGGTTGGCTTCGGGAACCTGCGAATTCCCATGGTTCCATCCCGGCCCGAGCGAGAGCGATACCTCCATGCCCAGCCGTCGGCATTCATCCACGACATATCCGGCCATTTCGACAAACCGAGGGGAATCGAACTCGATGTTCCCCTTCTCGTAGACCTTTGTGAAACTCATGATCTCGACGCCGCCTAACCCCTTGTCCTTCATCTGTTCGAGCTGCCAAGTGATCCCCTCCTTCGTGACCGCGTTGCCCGGCCACCACCAGCGGGTATGCGGGCGGTACGTTGCGGGCGGGTTTTTCCAGCCCTCCCTGAGCGCGGCCAGGGTTTCCGCAGGCGATGCGGCTCGGTCTATCCTCGCCACCAACGCCTTGTTGCGTTCGTGTTCAGCATTGATGCGCACTCCCTGCCCCGGCAGATCCGTATTGACCGGTTGCGCACCGGCAGCGGATGCGAGCACGGAACCCGCGCAGAACATGGCTACCATCAGACCCTTCACTTTCAGTCCCCCTATTTTTCCATCTCAAGTAAGACGTTTAACCCGCCCGCGCCCATCCCGTGGCTCCTCCAAATCCCGGTCGGTTCCCCCGGCTCCTCCAAAAAATCCGCTTCGTCCCGAATTGCCCGAACGTTCAATGTACAGACTTGGTACCGGCTTCTATTCCAGCCGGCGGAAAACAATCCACCAAATACCCAAACCAAAAAATGATGAAATAATAGACGGACACCTTTTCACCTTTTCCCATGGAGTTAAAGCACGAACGGAATGAACATCTTCGTACGTTGCATGTACTCTCTATATTGATCGCCAAAATAATCTATGCACTCTCTTTCGTCCATTTTAGCCGTGGCCAATAAGCTTGCGCTGGCAAGGACAGTAAGTACTGTGGAAATCCAGCTAATCTCCTTCAGATAAGCTCCACAGGTAAGATACAACAAGGATGCATATAGCGGATGCCGGATGTAATGGTAGATGCCTGATGTTATCAGTTCAGATGTACGCTCAAATGCATACAATTCGCTATCGTTTCGGCTGTTGGATCGCTTGGCTGAGTGTAGGCGGGAAATACCTTTATAAAGGACATATAGCGAAGCGAACAATATGATCCATGATAGCACTTGCTTGGGGGAAGTAGGTTTAAAGAGCCAATATGGTAGGTTCCAGATAACGAGGGCGGCGATTGCTTCCCATGCAACGAAACGGTAGAAACCGTGGGAGCGGAAATTGAAGAGCGTCCTACGTGAAAGTATTACCACGCCCACAGTTGTTGCGATGAACAGTACCATCCGAATTTCATCAAACACTCTCACGTATCGACCTCATGTGAACCTCGAGTTCCTAAGCCCTACCGTCTAAGCTCATTTCCGAATAGGGGCAGGTGTGTGGGGGTGGATGTCCTCCCGTTGGACCCGCATAATGCGGGACTTAAAAACCAACAAAAGAAAGGACATCCACATGATTAAACGTACGGACAATGCGCAGGCGGAGCAAGCCCGCCGACTCAAAATAAAGACGTAGGAGCAACGGATGGCGAAGGGGTCGGACTCAGCCCCTGAGAGGCCGGGGTCAGGAGGCCGGGGTCAGATCTGCACTTTGAACATTAAGGCAGCAAACCCACCTCAAATGGGTTCAGTATTTTAATAACCTGCTCATTACTCCCTATTTGGTAGCTGGTTTTGGCGCAGTAGGCAAGGGTGATCCGGCTACTATGCAAAAGATTAGATAAGGATGCGGTTCGTTATCTTGTTTTTTCCGTGCGGGGTTTTCTTTTTGGGCCGAGCTGGGGCTCGGCGTTCCCGGCCTGTGGGGCGAACATTGCCATTCCCTGTGGTCATTGCTGTCGCAAGCTCCAGCCTCGCTTCGCGTCCTGTCTGCCTTTTGCGCAGGCAGGAATGCCTGCGGCACGGTGCGGAGGGCGGTTGTTGAAGGAAAGGTGTCCGTCCTGTTATTTCATCATTGGATTGAA
>WFRA01000296.1 GCA_015486775.1 Kiritimatiellales bacterium
AAAAGGCCGTCGAGCACCTCATCCTTCTTCGCAAACTGATTCCTCTTTGGAGCCGCCATCAGATTCCCTCCTCTTCCAGCGATTGGATCTCGGCGACATAAAAATCGCCGCCACCCGCTTCAGCACCATCAGCTCCCGATCCCGCTCCGCCCGCGTAGAAAAAAACACCCGGCGCGCCGGTTTTCCCGGACGGGGAATCGAAATTCCCCTCCTCTTTGGACGGCCATCCTTCCTCTCAAAACCCCGCACCTGTGCCACAGCCGGCATAATCGACCTCCATCTTGGTGTAGAAACAAGCCATCTATCTAGCACCCGGTGCGGAATGGTGCAAGAAAAAAGCCCAGCGGCGCACAAAAGCGCACAAAAGCGCACACCTCGCCAAAACCAAACCCACCCCGCCAAACCCACCATCCAGCCAATAAAAAAGGGCTCACGCAAGTGAGCCCTTAAAGTGCATGGCGGAGAGAGAGGGATTCGAACCCCCGGAAGCTTGCGCCTCTCCGGTTTTCAAGACCGGCGCCTTAAACCACTCGACCATCTCTCCGGAAAAATCGGGAAGCGCGGAATGTATAGATTTCGCGCAAATCAACGCAAGTTCAATTTTGCAGATTCATAGCCCGAAACGACTGTTGTTTTGCTGGGCGGGGGCTTGACATACTCAACATATTGAGTAAATATGCTCAATATGAAGAGCAAATACAAAAGGGCGCAGTTTGGCACGCTACTCGAAAGGCTGGGACAGCCGCGCCGCTTCGTGCAGATTCTTTTCGGCCCCCGGCAGGTTGGAAAGACAACGCTGGTCGAGCAGGTCCTGGAAGCGGCAAACCTACCTTTCGTTTTCGCTTCGGCCGATGCCGAAGCCCGCACGGACGGGTTCTGGATCGCGCAACAGTGGGATCGAGCCCGGCTGAAAGCTGAACAGAGGCCGGATCAAACCGTTGTTTTGGTTCTCGACGAAATCCAGAAAGTCGCCAATTGGAGCGAAATGGTTAAAAAGCTATGGGACGAAGACTCCCGGAGCGGCCGCATGATCCAACCCGTTCTGTTGGGTTCTTCTTCCCTGCTGATTCAAAAGGGAATGTCCGAATCGCTGGCGGGTCGCTTTGAACTGATTCGCATTCCGCACTGGTCCTACCCGGAAATGAACGCCGCGTTTGGCATTGCGCTGGATCAATATATCTTTTTCGGCGGCTATCCGGGAGCGGTGGACTTGCTTCCGGACGAGTCCCGCTGGAAAAACTATGTCCGCGATGCACTGATCGAACCGGCCATCACCAAAGATGTCTTGCTCATGACGCGCATCAACAAACCCGCCCTGCTCCGGCAGCTTTTCCATCTTGGCGCGCTCCATTCCGGGAAACTGGTCTCCTACACCAAGCTGCTGGGGCAGCTCCAGGATGCGGGAAACACCACCACGCTGGCGCACTATCTGGAATTGCTCAATACCGCCGGCCTGCTGGGCGGACTGCAAAAATTTACCGCCAGCGCCATCCGGACGCGGGCTTCGAGCCCAAAATTCCAGGTGTACAACACGGCATTGATCTCCGCGTTGAGCCAGGAATCCTTCCAGGAGATCCGGGAAACGCCCAACCGCTGGGGGCATTTTTTCGAGTCGGCAGTCGGTGCGCATCTGATCAACCAGGCATTCGAGCACGGGTTGGAATTGGGCTATTGGCGAAACGGAAACGACGAGGTGGACTTTGTGCTCAGCCGCGAAAACAGGGTGGTTGCCATCGAAGTCAAAAGCGGACGAAAGCGGGATGCCCTGAAAGGGATGGCGCGTTTTTCCGCGCAATTCAATCCGCACCGAACCCTGCTGGTTGGAACCGGGGGCATGCCGATTGAGGAATTTTTCGAGACCCCTGCGGCGGATTTGCTGAAGTGATGCATTCCCTCCCCCCGCGCAACCGTTGAAATCCGGCGCACAATATCTTTGCAACGTAAATTCATAAACCACTAGTCTCGCCCCCTGATGGAAAGAGCGAAGATGATCCGCGAACCGCACGAAACGGCGCAGGGTCGGATTTCGCGATTGATACAAATGGAGCAAATAAATGTTGAAGCTGGCAATTTTTGGATCGGGGTCGGGCACGAATGCCCAGGCGATTATCGATGCGGTGGAGGCCGGAAGGCTGGATGCCGAGATCCGGTGCATCCTGTCGGATGTGGAGGACGCGACCATTCTTGAGCGGGCGCGGAAACACCATATTCCGGCAATCCATTTTGACTGCGCCCCGTTCAAGACCAAGCTCGACGGCGAGGCGGAGCAAAAGGTTCTCCAAACCTTGGAAGATCACGGCGTGGACTTTATCGCGTTGGCGGGCTTCATGCGGATTGTGAAGGATGGCCTGCTCAATGAATATGCCGGGCGCATCATCAACATCCATCCCTCGCTGTTGCCGAGCTTCCCGGGATTGGACGGCGGGAAACAGGCGTTCGAATACGGCGTGAAGTTTACCGGATGCACCGTTCATTTCGTGGATGCCGGGGTCGACACCGGCGCAATCATCAACCAAAAGTGCATCGGAATCGAGGATACCGACACGCTCGAAAGCATGATGGAAAAGCTCCACGCGCAGGAGCACATCGCCTATCCCGAGGCACTGCAATGGATTGCCGAGGGGCGGATCAAGCGGGAGGGGCGGCGGATCAAGGTGAAATAGTTTCCAATAGTCTTGTCATTCCGGCCATCTATTGCTCTGATTGCGGAAACGGGAAAGGACTCCGCCATGGCCGCGAAAAAAAAGACTAAAAAAAGCCCCCGCATCCTGATCGTCACCCCGGAGATCACCTATCTCCCCGACGGGATGGGAAATATGACCAACAAGCTTTCGGCCAAGGCGGGCGGACTGGCGGATGTTTCGGCCTCGCTGGTGTCGGCGCTCTACGAGCTCGGCGCGGATGTGCACGTCGCCCTGCCCCACTACCGCAAGATGTTCCATGTGGACATTGGCGGGTTCATCAACGACGAACTGCTGATCTATAAAAGCAAGCTGCCCGACGACCGCATCCACCTAGCCGAGGACCGGATCTTCTACTACCAGGATCGCGTCTACTCCAACTCGCAGGAGACCGACCTCAAGATCGCCCTCGCCTTCCAGCGCGAGGTCATCAACAACATTATCCCGACGGTCAAGCCCGACCTCGTCCACTGCAACGACTGGATGACCGGGCTGATCCCCGGCGAGGCGCGCATGCTCGGCATCCCCAGCCTCTTCACCTTCCACAACATCCACACCGTCAAGGCCACGCTCGCCCGGATCGAGGATGCGGGGATCGATGCCGCCGAGTTCTGGAGCAACCTTTTCTACTCCTGGCCGCCTGCCAACTATTGGGAGAGCCGCGAAAGCAACCCCGTCGATTTCCTCTGCAGCGGCATCTTCAGCTCGCACTTCATCAATACCGTCAGCCCAACCTTCATGAAGGAGATCGTCGACAACCGGCACGACTTCGTTCCGCCCAACATCCAGTACGAAGTGGCGAGCAAATACCATTCCGGCTGCGCCTCGGGGATCCTCAACTCCCCCGATGCCTCGGCCGATCCCGAAACCGACGAATACCTGGTGCAAAACTATGGCGCGGCCGACCACCGCGACGCCAAGCGCAAAAACAAGACCCACCTCCAGGAGCACCTCGGCCTGGACATCGACCCCGACGCTCCGCTCTTCTTCTGGCCCTCGCGCCTCGACCCCGTCCAGAAGGGCTGCCAGCTTCTGGCGGACATCCTCTACCACATCGTGGACAAATACTGGACCGACAGGCTGCAAGTCGCCTTTATCGCCAACGGCGTCTACCAGCCCATCTTCCACGACATCGCCCACCAGCACAGCATCCGCAACCGCGTGGCGGTCTGCGACTTCGAGGAAGGCCTTTCGCACATCGGCTTCGCCGCCTCCGACTTCCTCTTCATGCCCTCGCTCTTCGAGCCCTGCGGCCTGCCCCAGATGACCAGCGCCATCTACGGTTCGCTGCCCATCGCCCGCGACACCGGCGGACTGCACGACTCGGTCGGCCACCTGGACATCGAAAAAGGAACCGGCAACGGCTTCCTCTTCGAGACCTACGACTCCGGCGGGCTCGCCTGGGCGGTCGACCAGGCCATGGCCTTCCACCGGCTCGATGCCCACACGCGCGGCACGCAGATCGGGCGGATCATGCAGGAGAGCAAGCAGCGCTTCAACCATGCGG
>WFRA01000297.1 GCA_015486775.1 Kiritimatiellales bacterium
GGGTCCAGCGCAGGAGGGGGCTCCAGGCCGCCCCGTAGCCCAGCCGGTAGACCTTCCGCGCCCCGCCGCCACCATACCCCGGCTGGAAATCGTTTCCCCCGAAAACATAGGCCGACACCTTCTCGGTGGCCTGCCAAAAAATCCGGAGGTTGAGAATCCCCCCTTGGTCGAATCCCGAAATCTCGTAATCCGCAGCCGAGTAGCCCACCGAAGCCCGCCAGGAAACCTTGTCGCTCAGCCGGCTTTCGGCACCCACCTCAACCGTGCCGATCGTTCCGTTTTCATCGTCGTTGACCTGAAGGCTGTAGCCCCCGCCCACGGTAAGCCGTGTCTTCTCGGAATATTCCTTCTGCAGTTCGAGACTTAGGTTGTGTATCTGCCACTCCGCTGTTCCACCGTTTGGAAATTCCTGGTAGTAGTGCTGGATGTCGTAGCCGGGAACGAGCGTGCTTTTCTCCGTCAGCCGCTTTTCATAGCTTATGTTTCCCTGGACAATTGAACGCCGGTTGGGGCCGTTGGCCAATATCGAGTCCGGTCCCTCCCCCGTGGAGGGGTCATAGCCGGTGTTGTAGTTCAGCGACTTCGTCACGTCGGCGGACAACCCCCATTTGAGGGGGTTCTCGGACGACCCGGCTCCAGCGCCCACGGTGTAGAAATCGTCGTTCAGGTCGGTATTGTCGGAATAGAACCGGTAGCCGTACCGCAACTGGGCGGAAAGATCGTACCGAGCCGGCAGGTTTTCCACCGACAGCCCCCCGGCCGCCTCCGAATAGAAATCCGAAGTGGCCTTTCCGGTGGTCCGGTTGAACTGCACCCGGTTGTCGTGGGCCTCGAGCAGGCTGGCCTCCGGGCGGACAACCACCGCACCCCACTCGATCCCGCCGGAACCGGCGCCGTCCTGGGCAAAAATCCCCACCGAAGGCAGCAACAACAGAAGGGTCAACGGTCGGATGATCCGGGAATGTTCCATCTAGAAAATCCGTTCCGGAACATAGACGATGTCGCCATCGATCAACTTGATGTCCGCCTTGGCGTCCCCCCCCTGCCCAATCTCCTCGTAGTCGATGGAAACCCGCAGTTTTTTTCCGGACTTGTCCACCCGGGAAACCTGAATATCGCTCTTTTTGGCGCTCGGGGAAAACCCGCCTGCAAGCTGGATCGCCTCGGTCAGGTTCATGCCGTTTTGATTGCGGAGCGGTATGCGCCCCGGCTTGCCGACCCGCCCCATCACCGTGATGGATCCCCATTCGCCGACCTGGGAAACCGTCAGGAGGGAAAGCATGACCACCGGCGTGTTCACATAATAGGCGCTGTATGCCTTTGCAATCACCTGCCGGGCGGTGTCCAGCGTGCATCCACCGACCTTCACGTCCCCCACCAGCGGAAGGGTGGCCATGCCCCGGTGGTTGATTTCCGCCCGGTAGGACATGACCTCCATGCGGCCGTCAAGCTCGACCGAGAGTTCCAGGGCATCCCCGGGGGAAAGCTTGCTCGGGAGCGAAGGTGCCTCCTCCCTGCTCTGCTGGAACTCTGTTGTTGACACGGCGGAGGACGACCCCACCGAAACGCACCCAGCAAGCGGTACCAGCGTTGCGGCGAGCAGGACAATCCATGTAATAGTTCTTTGCATCGACAACTCCATTGAATCAACGGCCAAAACAGGGCAATCTTTTAAACCATGCCCGCAATGCAAAGCAAGTCCTTCCTCTCGACAACAGGATCAACGCGGGGGAGCCGCGGGAACCGAAGGGGGGCCGCTGGGGCCGGGAACGCCTCCAGTTCCGCCGCCGTCAACCGTTGTCCCACCGCCGCTTCCGCCACCGGCGGACGCGGCAGCCACCACGCCGCCAACCACGACGGCCTGCCCGAGGAAGATGCGGCCGGTGCGCCCGGCATCCTCGCTCCACGCCGTCGGGTTCAGCCACGAAAGGGTGCCGCCCGTCGCGATCGGGGACTTCCAGCGCTTGGGGGAAACCAGCGCGACAAAATCGCCCACCGAGGAAAACTCGACCCCGATTTCCGCATACTGCTCATATTCATTCGACCGGCCGGAACCGACAATTTTCGGCCCTCTCGGCCCGTCGGCACCGCCCGTCGAAGCGCAACCGGAAACCAAGGCTACGCACAAAAATCCGCTAATCACCCTCATCGCATCCATGTCGCCTCTCCCATCTAATCCGTTATGAAATGGCCAATCCATTTACCGAATACATATTTCTCGTTGGCCACATCCCACAGGCCGATCCAGTACCACTGTCCCCAGGCGGGAACCTGGAAATCGACCGACCCCGCATGGTCGTAGGTTGCAAACGATCCCATCCAGCCGCCTGCGGTCTCGTCCCAGATGCAAACCTTGTACTCCGCCCCGGCCTGCACGGCGGGAAGCGCAAGATGCTCCGTCGGCAACCCTACCTGGCCGGCAAATGCCCCTGCGCATCCCGCGAATACAACTAGTGCCAATATTGTCTTTTTCATGGTTCTCCTCGTTCAACAAACCGTTGTCCTACATGCTTATCCAGTTATTATGTATCTCCACCCAACCTTCGGATACTTCATCGTATTCCTTGATGCTCAGCCAGTACCAACAACCCGGCACCAGATCGGTAATCACCAGCTCGGACGGATCCTCGGATTCGCCCAGCAACTTCCACTCCTGAGCCGTCTCGTCCCAGAGCTCCGCCTTGATCCTTTTGCCGGCAAAACCGCTCAGCGGATAGGAAACCTGCGTCTTTTCCGCCACAACCGCCACATGGAAGGAAGCGCTCTTCCCTTCGAAATCCGCTGCAATGTCCAAACTCGCATCCGCCTCGATGTTGCCGACGCTCAAAACCCCGGCAGCACCGATCGCCGCGAATGCCGAATCCTCGCTCCATGCGGGCGCCACGCCCTTGCTCGATCCGTCGGAATAGGTCGCGATGCAAACGAATTGGACATTCGTGTTTTCCCCCACGAGATCCGGTCCCTGGATCGAAATCCCCGTAAGGACGACGGGCGGGGCGACATAGGCCAAGGTAACCACCTGCGTGTCGGCCAGTCCGCCGTAGGTGGCGGTGATGGTGAAATTCTGGTCGACCGTGACATCGCCAGTTACCAGCAGTCCCGACGCATCGATGCTGGCATATCCCGAATTCTGGCTCCAGACCGGTGCCACCAGCGCGCTGGTTCCGTCGGAATAGTTCGCGGTGCAGGTGTACTGCGCCGAGCTCTCCTCGTCGACCCGGGCCGGGCCGGAGATCGCGAGCCCCGTCAGGGTCGGTGCCACATATGAGATGGTCACGGCCTTCATGCTGTCCATTCCGCCATAGCTTGCAATGAGGATGATGTTCTGGTCGGCCGCAACATTTCCCGCCGCCAGCAACCCCAACCCGCTCACGGAGGCATAGGCGGAGTTTTCGCTCCACGTTGCGGCGACGCGGGCACTCGTGCCGTCCGAATAGCTGGCGATGCACACGTATTGCGCCGTGGTCTCCTCGTCGACAGCCGCCGGCCCGGAAACCAGCAGTCCCGTCAACACCGGGGCGACATACTTCACCACAACGGATCGAGTGGCCGTCTCCCCGCCAAAGCTGGCCGTGATGGTCACATTCTGGTCGGCAGCGACATCCCCGGCGGAAAACAGCCCCGAAGCGCTGATCGAGGCATAGGCGGAGTCTTCGCTCCAAACCGCCGCAACAAGCTCCGTCGTGCCGTCCGAATAGCTGGCCGTGCAGCTGTACTGCGCCGTGGTCTCCTCGTCGACAACCGAGGCGCCGACAATCGAAATGCCGGTCAGCACCGGAGCAACAAATTGGATTGTGATGGCTTGCGAGGCCGAGAACCCTCCATAGGTTGCCGTCACGTCGACATCTTGGTCGGCAACGACATCCCCGGCGGAAAACAGCCCCGAAGCGTTGATCGAGGCGGCGGAAGAGTCCACGCTCCAGACAGGAACAATCGGCTTGGTAGTACCATCCGAATACTTGGCCAGGCAGGTCAACTGCGTGGTTGTCCCCTCGTCCACGGACGTGGCACCGGAAATCGCGATTCCCGTTTGTACAGGCGCAGGCGGGCCGCTCGGCGGTGGGGGGGCGATCGCTCTCGCACTCGTTGCCGCCAATACCGCAACCGTCAATCCAATCACATACCCGAGCTGGTTTTTATTGTAGTTCCTTTTCTTCATTGCTTTATCCTACATTCAGATTGCCGACACGCACATATCCCGAACCATTCCCAAAAAAGCTGCCCATTCCCCGATCCCGGCATTCGAATGAGACAAGCCGCACGGATGGATAACAGCAGGTCATGTGCCAAGCAAAATGATTGCAAGAGCCTAATTCCGCTTAAAAATATCTATGCCCAGGTGCCCGGATTCCGGCAAATCCCGAACATTCCCCCGATTTTAACTCCCGCAGATAAACTCCATTCCCCCTCTCCAAATATTTATGTGCGCTTCCGCCGGTGCGATACCCAGCACCCGGAATTCTTCTTATTCTTGAGAACACAAGCCATGAAAAGAGTGGAATCCGGCCTCTAAAACACATCCTCTTTCAGCAGGGGCATTGGTCTGGACAGCTCTTTGCGAAAGGGAAAAGATATTACTCTAACCCTTGCAATTTAAGGACTAACGCGGACAGAAATACCCCTTCCTGTACAGAAGCGGGGATGTTTAGCGCGTCCGGGTTCCCGGGTCAAACAAAAATCCCGTCCGATTCCCGATATGGCCGCGTTTGCCCCGTTTCCACGGCGGATAACGGCCAAAAAAAGTTCCGGGGATTGGAGGTTTCCAGGGATCGGAACTTCAGCCGTCGGCGTGAAGGTGGGCTTCGATGGCTAGTTTCGCATCGTTCCAACCTTCGTTCTCCAAAATCTTTTTGATTTGGACTAGGCGCGAGCGCTCAACATAGCGCTCCTCGTTCGTCAAATCCGTCCGCCGGTTGAGTTCGGCCAGCTCCAAATCCACCCGCCGCTTCCAGAACAGCACGATATACATGGCCGCAAGATCCCTCGCGGGGGTTTCCTGATCGATGGAACGCGACTCTTCGACCTGGATCCGGCTGATGACCTTCTGTGTCTCTTCGTCGAAATCGCGAAAGTTTTCGATCAGCGATTCAGGTAGGTCAATCATGAGCAGCTCAACTAGCTCGCGGCAAACCGGATCGGTGAGGTAGCAGACGGGCAAATAGTCGTGAACCAGCGGTTGGACTTCGGGATAGTGGTGGACGAGCAGCTCGAGCAATCCGGTCTCCTGCCGGGGATAGGTTTTCCGCGCGGAGGGCGCGGGTACGGTCTCCTCGGCGCGGCGCGGTGCCGGACGCCGATTACGCTGCTCGCGCCGCAGATCCTGGCCAAGCGCCTGCGGGGAAATGTTCAGCAGATCGGCGGCGCGGTGCAGCATCGCGTCGCGCCGCGAGGCGGCGGGGCACTTGTTGATCAGCCCCAGCACCGCCTTGATCACCCGCATGCGCCCGGCTTCGGAAGCCATGTCCTCTTTCTGCCCAAGGCAGTCGATCAAAAACTCCAGCGCAGGCGGGGCGTTTTTCACCAGCTCCGCCAGCGCCCCCGCCCCGCTCTTCTTGATGAGCGAGTCGGGATCCTCCTTTTCGGGGAGGGTCACCACGCGCACGCTCAGCTCGGCGGCGATGAAGATTTCCGACGAGGCCAGCGCGGCCTTCACCCCGGCCGCATCGGCATCGAGCACCAAAACCACCTCGTCGGCATAGCGCTTGATCAGCCGCGCATGGTTTTCGGTCAGCGCCGTCCCCTGCGAGGCCACCACGTTGGAGAGCCCCGCCTGGTGGCAGCGGATGGCGTCGATCTGCCCCTCCACCACGATCGCCCGCCGCGCTTCGACGATCGGCTTGCGCGCCTTGTCGAATGCAAACAAAACCTGGTTCTTTCGGAAGAGCAGCGTTTCGGGGCTGTTGACATATTTGGCGCCTTTCTCCGCCGCGTTCATGATCCGCCCGCTAAAGCCAATCACCCGCCCCATCGGATCGCAGATCGGGAACATGATCCGGTTGCGGAAGCGGTCGTAGTGGCTTTTGCGCCCGTTGCGCTCCGACGGCACCGCCAGCCCGGCGGCTTCGAGCTGCTCGGCCGTGTATCCTTTCTTGAGCGCACGCTTCATCAAGCCGTCCCACTCGTTGGGGGCAAAGCCAAGCTGGAAATCCTTGACCACATCGGGCGGCAGGTCGCGCTCCTCGAGGTAGCGCCGCGCCTCGGTGCCCTCGGCACCCTTCACCAGCAACCGGTGGTAGAATGCCGCCGCCTCGGTGTGCAGCTTGTAGAGGACATCCTTGTTGCCGCTTTTTTCGGGACTTCCGCCCTCGTAGACAATCTCGACCCCGGCGCGCTCCGCCAGAATCTTCACCGCCGTGACAAAATCGACCTTCTCGTACTCCATCACAAAGCCAAACACGTCGCCCCCCGCCCCGCAGCCGAAGCAGTGGAAAATCTGGCGGGTTTCGTTGACAGTGAACGAGGGCGTTTTTTCCTGATGGAACGGGCAGTTGCACTTGAAGGTGGAGCCCCGGCGCTGCAGCTGGGGCAGGTAGGAACCCACCACCTCCACCACGTTGCAGCGGGAGCGGATCTCTTCGATCGTCTCTTTGGGGATCATCGCCATACAAAAAGGAATACCCCAACCCCGCGTCGGCCTCAACTTTTCCCGCCCGAAATTTCCGGGAGAGTGCTCTTTCCCCGCCTATTCCGGGAAACCCGCCTCTTTTCGTGGAAGGAGGGATTCGCGCATTTTTTCAAAATCCTCGTTGAGCGTTGACCGGTTGAGGTGCGGCTGGACGCGCGGGACAAGCGTCCGGCAGACAAATCTGCCCACCTGCGACTTCGCGCACAGGGTGTCGGGAAGTTCCGGTGCCCCGAGGATCACCAGCAGGATCATGGCAAAAAGCCCGAGCAGCACACCGCGGACAAACCCCAACATAAAGCCGTAGGAGCGGTCCGACCGCTCGGAAATCTGCGTTTTGAGCACCGTGGCCAGCACTTTGTTGGAAAGGACAAAAAATAGGATGCTCAGCACGACCAAGCCGACGAGGACGAGCCACGTCACATAGGTTTTGTCCAGATCTTGGAACAGGGAAACCATGTGGCTGTAGATGCCGGGGTAGGCAAAAAAGAGGAAAACCCCGAACAGCAGAAAGCTGATCACTTGCGCCACCTGCCCGGCAAAGCCCTTCTGCAACCCTCCCATCGCGGAAAAGAGCACCACCGCAACAAACGCGATATCAATAAAGCTAAGCCATTCGGGAATCATCAAATCTGTCTCCGGTCTCAATCTGCAAGACTATGCACCCTTCCCGCAGCAATTTCAATACCATTTCGCCCGCACGCCCATCCGCCACCTTCGCCCGGGAAAACATTTTTTGAACATTTCCATCCAATCCCTGGAACGGAAGTGCTATAAATCCGCCCTTGCAACCCTTCTGTCGGAAGGCGCGGTTTCCAATGGTTGGAAGCCGGAAAAACAAGGATTTGCCATGTCGAGCACGTTTGGAACGCTGTTTAAAATCTCCACGTTCGGGGAGTCGCACGGAAAGGCCGTCGGAGCCATCGTGGATGGCTGTCCCGCCAATATCGAGCTGAGCGAGGCCGATATCCAGCCGCAGCTTACCCGCCGCCGCCCCGGCCAGAGCGATATGACCACCCCGCGCGACGAGGCCGACCGCGTCACGATTCTCTCGGGCACCGAAAACGGCAAGACCCTTGGAACCCCCATTGGTCTGCTGGTCAACAACAAGGATCAGCGCCCCGGCGACTATGGCGAAATGAGCCAGGTTCCGCGGCCGTCGCACGCCGACTTTACCTACCAGATGAAATACGGCAACCGCGCGTCGAGCGGCGGCGGGCGTTCCAGCGCGCGCGAGACGATTGGCCGCGTCGCCGCAGGCACCATTGCCGAAAAGATTTTGGCCGAGCGCTTTGGCACCCAGATCACGGCGTGGGTCAGCTCGGTCGGCGAAATCGATGCCCGCGACCTGACCGGGGAAAACCTGACCCGCGAGCAGATCGACTCGAACATCATCCGCTGTCCCGACGAGGCGGCGGCCAAAAAGATGATCGAACTCGTCGCCGCCACGCGCGACCGCAAGGATTCCGTCGGTGGCGTCCTGACCTGCGTGGCCAAAAACATTCCGATCGGGCTCGGCGAACCGATTTTTGACAAATTCGAGGCCAAGCTTGCGCAGGCGATGCTGTCGATCCCCGCCACCAAGGGGTTCGAGATCGGCTCCGGTTTTGCCGGGGCGCGCATGTTCGGCTCCACCCACAACGACCCGTTTGTGCAGAAAGACGGACGGCTGGGCACCGCCACCAACCATAGCGGCGGGGTGCAGGGAGGAATCACCAACGGCGAGCCGGTGGTTTTCCGCGTGGCCTTCAAGCCCCCGGCCACGATCGGCATGGCGCAGCAGACCGCCACCTTCGGCGGCGAAGCCGCCGTGCTCGAAGCCAAAGGCCGCCACGACCCCTGCGTGGTGCCGCGCGCAATCCCCATCGTCGAAACCATGGCCGCGCTGGTGCTAATGGATTTTGTCCTGCGGCAGGCCTATCGTACCGTTTAATGCCCGGCTCGTTCCATGTGATGGCCAAGCCGATCGGCCCGTTGTGCAATCTGGATTGCCGCTACTGCTTCTACCTCGAAAAGGAGGAGCTCTTCCCAGCGGGCGAAAATTTCCGGATGCCGGACGAGGTGCTGGAAAGCTACATCCAAAAATATATCCAGAGCCAGCACACGCCGGAAATCCAGTTTGCCTGGCAGGGCGGCGAACCGACGCTTCTGGGGCTCGACTTTTTCCGCAAGGTGGTGGCACTCCAGCGGCGGCATGCCGGTGGCCGGCCGGTGCACAACGCCTTCCAGACCAACGGAACCCGGCTCGACGACGAGTGGTGCGAGTTTTTCGCACGCGAAAATTTCCTGGTCGGCCTGAGCCTGGACGGCTCGGAGCACATCCACAACCGCTACCGGGTCGACAAGGCCGGGGCGGGATCGTTCGCCCGGGTTTTCCAGGCCTTGGAAACCCTGAAGAAGTGGCGGGTGGAATTCAACACGCTCACCTGCGTCACCCGCCAGAGCCCCGGCGAGGCGGCGGAGATCTACGATTTCCTAAAAGCGCAGGGCGTGCAGTTCATGCAGTTTATCCCGATCGTCGAGCGGACCGACGGGCTCGGCGGAACGGCGGTGGCACCGTGGTCAGTTTCGTCGGAGGGGTTCGGCGATTTTCTCTCGGCGATTTTCGACGAGTGGATCAAGGCCGACGTGGGGCGCGTTTTCGTCAATTTTTTCGATGTGATGCTCAGTGCCTGGTGCGGAATGGAGCCGGGGCTCTGCACCCACGCCCGCGAGTGCGGCCAGGCGGTGGCGCTGGAGCACGACGGCGGGCTCTATTCATGCGACCACTATGTCTATCCCTCCCACTATCTCGGCAACATCATGGAAAAGTCGCTCGAGGAGATGGTCTTTTCCCCGGCGCAGGTCAAATTTGGCCGCAACAAGCACGAGACCCTGCCCGCATACTGCCGTGCGTGCGATTTTTTGTTTGCATGCAATGGCGAATGCCCCAAACATCGCTTCGTTCAAACCCCGGACGGTGAAGCGGGGCTGAACTATCTCTGCGCGGGCTACAAAAAGTTCTTCCGGCATATCGATCCGGCGATGCGCCAAATGGCGGCGCTGATCCAGGCCGGGCGGCCGGCGGCGGAGATCATGGAAGCGGGTCGGACGCAGGTAGCGGGGCGCAACGACCCATGCCCTTGCGGGAGCGGCAAAAAATTCAAGAAGTGCTGCGGAAAATAGCGAGATGAACGAAGTTTGGCTCCAATTTGGTTTTATCGGCCCCGGCGGCCCCGAGTTCCTGGTGGTCATGCTGGTGCTACTAATGATGTTTGGTGCCAAGGATGCCCCGCGCATCCTCCGCAAGCTCAACGAAATCATCAACCAGATCCGCAGCACCGCCGATGGCTTCAAGCGCGAGGTGATGTATGGCGACCTTGCCCGCGACATCAAGGATGCGGTGGATATTGACGAAGACCGCGACCATGGTTTCGAAGACGAAGCCGAGGAGAAGGTCGAGGACGAGGTCGAGGGGGGAATTGAGGGCGATGTAGAGAGCGAAGGGGATGGCGATGTTCCAAAAGCTTAAATCGCTCAAGGGCAAGTTCCACTACGACGATAGTGAGATGCCGTTTCTGGAGCACCTCGAAGCCTTTCGCAAGATGGCCATCCGCTCGGCGATCGCGCTGGTGCTCGGCGTGGTGGTCTGCCTTCCGTTTGCCGACCGCCTGATCATGGTTCTGCGCGCCCCGGCCGAGCGCTACATCGAAAAGCCCGCATCGGAAACCTTGCAGGACTCCACCGTGCGGCTGCGCATTCCCGTGGATTCGCTGGGCAATCCAAAGGAAGAGAATGGCGAACGCTACTACGACGTTCCGGCCAAGATGGTTTTTCCAACCGCTGGAAAACCCAGGAGCGGCGTGATCCGCCTCCAGTTTTCCGAGCCGGCCGCCGCCATCAAGATGTGGCTGACCGTTTCGTTCTTCGGCGGGCTGCTGCTGAGCCTCCCGTTTCTGGTTTTCTTTGTCGGCTCGTTCGTCCTGCCGGGCGTGCGCGACGCCGAACGCAAGGTGCTCACGCGCATCTCCTTCTTTTCCGGCGGGCTCTTCGTGGTGGGCATCGCCATGGGCTACATGGTGACCCTTCCGCTGGCGATGGGGCTGATGCTCAAGATCGGCGGGCAGCTCGGCGGTGAGTCGATCTGGTTCTACAACAAATATATCGTGTTCGCCCTCCAGCTGCTGCTGGGCTTTGGCCTCGCCTTCCAGTTGCCGGTGGTGATCCTTATCCTGGGCAAGATGGGGCTGGTCAACTCCCGCCAGCTGCGTGAAAAGCGCCGACATGTGATCGTCGGGCTACTGGTTCTGGCCATGATCCTCACCC
>WFRA01000298.1 GCA_015486775.1 Kiritimatiellales bacterium
GAAGCCATCCGCGACAACGCCTTCGATCCCTCGCAGCCCGACCTCTTCAAGGATCTCTACACCGACCTCGTCGAGCACGGAGACTACTACTTCTACCTCGCCGACTTCGAACAGTATGTCGAATGCCAGAAAAAGGTGGCCGCCCTCTACGCCGACGAAGCGGCCTGGGCGGAAAAAGCGATCCTCAACATTGCCCGCATGGGCTGGTTCTCCTCCGACCGCTCCATCCAGGACTACTGCGACGACATCTGGCACCTCGAACACACCCCCATCGTCCCCTACAACGAACTGGGGTAGCGGCGGCGGCCTATTCGCGACCGGCTTTGCGTCTGCATTTTAAAGCTCCGTCGAGCCGGAGCACTCCAAAGCTCTGCGTCAGCCCGTGCCATATGGGAAGTAGGATGAGGCTCCGCCTTGTCTTGAACCGCACAGGAGAGTCGAAGCAGAGCTTCAACCTACGGAAGCTGAAACAGAGGTTGCCTGCGGCTCGCTTCGCGTCAACCTACGATTGCGCCGCTCCCGGCAAAATCTCCTTGAACCGCCCTACCGCTTGGAAAGGACTTCGTCTTCGTAGCTCTCCATGTCGGCGATCCAGTCGGCGCCGACAGGAACATTCCCCTGTTCGCAGAGCTTGTCCCAGACCGCCGCGAAGGGCATGGACTTGAACTCCTCCATCAGCGCCAAGCGCTGGGCGTTCTTGCCTTCGGCCTCGTAGGCCTGGAGCTGCGCGGTGGGATCGAGCAGTGCATAGAGAATGCCCTTGCGCGCCGCGCGGGTGCCGGTGACGTAGGCACCGATGCGGTTGATCGAGGCGTCGAAAAAGTCAAGCGCCAGCACCACGCGATCCCAGACGTTGCCGCGCTGGATTTCGAGGAAGACGTTTTTGAGGTCGTCGTTGAAGAGCGTAACGTGGTCGGAGTCCCAGCGGATCGGGCGGCTGACGTGCAGCAGGATCTTGTCCATGAACTGGAGGTGGCTGGAAATCTTGCCGTGGATCGTTTCGGTCGGGTGGAAGTGGCCCATGTCCATGCACAGCCCCATGTTGCGGCTGATGGCATAGTCGGAGCAAAACTCGGCCGAGCTCACGACATACTCCTCCGAACCGATGCCGAAGAGCTTGCTTTCGATAAAGTCGACGCACTTGGTCTTGTCGACGGAATCGTCGGCCATGATGGCGTCGTACGAAGCCGCCATGCGGGCGCGCGGGCCGAAGCGGTCGGCGGGGATGTCCTTGGAGCCGTCGGGCGTCCACCAGTTGACGAAGCAGGGCGAGCCCTGCGCTTCGGCCATGGCTTCGGCAATCTTGCGGGAAGCCTTGCCGTGCTTGATCCAGAAGGCGCGGATTTCGTCGTCGCGGTGCGAGAGCGTAAAGCCATCCTCCGCCTTCGGGTGCGCAAAAAAGGTCGGGTTGAAATCGAGCTTCACGCCCTGCTCCTTCGCCCACTCCATCCATCGGGTGAAGCAGGAGGGATCCATCTCGTCGCGGTCCACATAGTGGTCGGTCTCGGAATAGCAGGCATGCACGTTGACGCGCTGCGTTCCGGGGATCAGCGACATCGCCTTGGCGATATCCGCCCGGGCTTCTTCGCCGTTGCGGGCGCGACCAGGATGGTTTTCTGTGGCCATGATGCCGCCGCCAGCCAGCCCGTCTGGTTTGGTCTCAAAACCCACCACATCGTCCGCCTGCCAGCAGTGCAGGGAGATGGGAAGCTCCAGCGCCTTTTCAATCATTGCATCCGTATCGATCCCGAACGCCGCATAGCGTTCCTTCGCCAGTTCATATGCCTTGTCCACGCTCATGGGTCTCTCCTTGGTTTAAAAGTGGTTCCGTACTGCCTGTTGCTTATTACGTATTGCGTACTGCGTATTGCGTACTGCGTATTACGTATTGTGTATTCGTTCCTTTGCACTACTACCCGCCATTTTCTTTTTTATGCACGTTTTGTTCCGCAACCCCCTGCGCGGAAACAACCAAACCGGCACTTTTTTTGATCGCTAATTTGCGCGAATCCAGCGAATCGAGGGTTTGAAAATTCGCGTGATTAGCGCGATTAGCGTTCCTAATCCTTCTTCAATATTTTCACGATCCGCGTTTATCCGCGAAATCCGCGGTCTATTTCATTTGCGGCTCTACCGCGCTAGGTTTTTCGCCTTTCAATACGCAATACGCAATACGCAGTACGCAATACGAAATGCGCAACCTACCGCAAAGCCTCCCCCTCCGCCTTGACGATCCCGACTTTTTATAGCACGATCTGGCCATGTCGATTATAGGAACCAAACAAAAAGAGCAAAAGGTCAGTTTAGCCGCAATACGACGACTATCGCCACCAACATCATTGAATATTCATACTTGATATTTGAGTTTTCAATGATAATGTCTGCCGCATGATTAACCGATCCAAAGATGTTCTGGCGTTGGCCAAGCTAATGGAGACCTTTCCTGTTACGGCCATCCTCGGCCCTCGCCAGGCGGGAAAAACCACGCTGGCCCGGGAATTTAAAGCTGACCATACGTTCGATCTGGAAAACCCGCGCGATGCGAGCTTGTTTGCCGAACCGCAACTTGCACTCGAACCGCTTTCCGGACTAATTGTTATCGACGAAATCCAACGATCTCCCGACCTGTTTCCGCTCATCCGCTATCTGGTGGACAACCGGAAAGACCAGCAATACCTGATTCTTGGCAGCGCCTCCCGAGACCTGATACGGCAATCGTCGGAATCGCTCGCCGGGCGAATCGGCTACCACGAGCTGGCAGGCTTCCGGCTTGAAGATGTTGGGGAAAATGCCTGGCGCAAACTCTGGTTGCGCGGCGGGTTTCCCCGTTCGTTTACCGCACCGTCCGACGAACGAAGCCGGCTTTGGCTGGAACAATATATCGCCACGTTCCTCGAACGGGATATTCCGCAACTCGGCATCTCGATTCCCGCCCCAACCCTCCGGCGGTTCTGGACTATGCTTTGCCACTACCACGGACAACTCATCAACTACTCCGAATTTTCCCGCTCATTCGGGGTTTCAGACATGACCATCCGCAAATATCTCGACATTCTCGAGGGCGTATTCATGGTTCGTCTCTTGCAGCCTTGGCACGCGAACCTCGGCAAGCGCCTCGTGAAGAGCCCCAAGCTCTACATTCGCGATTCTGGCCTGCTCCACCATCTACTTTCGATCGGCTCCGAACGCGACCTTGCCACCCACAACAAGCTGGGAGCCTCCTGGGAGGGCTTTGCACTCGAAACGGCTATCCGAATCCTGGACAAACGCAACGAGGAGCTCTCCTTCTGGCGAACTCACGCAGGAGCCGAGGCAGACCTTTTCTGGAAGTCGCATGGAAAAAACAGAGCGATCGAAGTGAAATACAGTGCCGCCCCAAAAATGACAAAATCCATGGCCAGCGCGGTCAACGATCTGGAGTTGGAGCATCTATGGGTACTCTATCCCGGAGACAAGGCCTATCCACTTGCTCCGCACATCTCCGCACTTCCGCTAGTGGAAGCAAAAGGTGCAATAGACAAATAACCACACTGCTAAGCCATGACAAACCATCCACTGGGACTAGGAAACCAATTGAGCAAGCAGGACTTCTTCGAAGACCCGACCCTGCCCCTGCAAGTCTACATCCGCGATCCGCAGCCCGAATTCCCGCTGCACAGCCACGGGTTCGACGAGCTGGTCATCATCCTCAAAGGCACGGCCATGCACAAAATCGACGGGCAGGAATTCCCCGTGAAGAGCGGCGATGTTTTCGTGATTGCCCGCAATCGGGCACACCAGTACCAGCAGATGCACGGGCTGGCGCTGGCCAACATTCTCTTCGACGCCAAGGCGCTCGCGATGGAGCAGTGGGACATCCGCACCCTGCCCGGCTTCCACGCCCTCTTCTCGCTCGAACCAGCCTTCCGGACCCTGCACAACTTCAAGAGCCGCCTGCAACTCTCCGACCCCCAGCTGGCCAGCGTCAACAAGATCATCCGCGACCTCACCCGCGAGACCGAATCCCGCAGCCCCGGCTACCGCGTCATGGCCAAGGGGCTTTTCATGCAGCTTGCCGTGCTGCTCTCGCGCCGCTATTCCGACGAGCCCTCCGAAGAATCCATCGACCTCCTGCGCCTCGGCGACGCCATCGCGCACATCGAATCGCACTATGCCGAAAAGATCTCGCTCGACGAACTCGCCGCAAAATCGCACCTCTCCAAGCGCCACTTCCTGCGGGTCTTCCACGACTGCATCGGCCGCTCGCCCATCGACCACCTCATGCGCGTCCGAACGCAGAAGGCCGCCGAGCTGCTCCGCAACACCGACCGCACCATCACCGAGATCGCCTTCGACTGCGGCTTTTCCGACAGCAACTATTTCACCCGCTGCTTCCGCAAAACCATGGACGAAACCCCTCGGCAATACCGCGCGGGGCACGCCGGCCGCAACCGCGCGGGTTGAAACTTGCGGAAAACAGACGAGGCGGAGCCTCATCCTACGGCATAGTGCACCGCCAGCAAGACTAAACCGACGGAAACTTCGATCAAGGCAATGCGCTGGATATCAATATTTTCCACCAGCTTCTGCCACCGCTCCTGGAAGAGGATGCCCAGCGAGCCGTCGACCAGCAGAACGATGCCGGCCCAGAAGAGGATGGAAGCAA
>WFRA01000299.1 GCA_015486775.1 Kiritimatiellales bacterium
GCCGATGTGCTGGCCAACCGCCCGGATGTCCGGCAGGCCGGTCTGCGCCTCCAAGCGGCCGACTGGCGGGTGAGTGCCGCGCGCGCCGACCGCCTTCCCGCCATCCGGCTGACGGCTTCCGGCAACTATGCCAACGCCGACATTTCCAACCTTTTCGACGACTGGTTCGCCAACCTAGCCGGTAGCCTGACCGGCCCGATCTTCGATGGCGGTCGGCGCAAGGCCGAGGTGGCTCGCACCCGCGCCGTGGCGGACGAGCGGCTCGCCGCCTACCGCAAAACCGTCATCAACGCCATCAAGGAGGTGGAGGACGCGCTCGTCTCGGAACAGAAGCAGCGCGACTACATCGCCCTGCTCGACCAGCGGCTGGAGGCGGCAAAGCGCTCGTACGAAGAGGCCGTCAACCGCTACCGCAACGGGGTGATCGAATACACCACCGTGCTCATCCAGCTGACCCCGCTCCAGGCGGTGGAGCGTGACCGCGTCCAGGCGCAGTTCGACCTGATCCGCTACCGCATCGACCTCTACCGCGCCCTCGGCGGAAGCTGGCTCGACGAACTGGGGAATAATGAATAACCAACAACCAGCAACCAACAACCAATTTCGAAGGAGACACCATGCGTAAAATCATTATTGTACTCATAAGCCTTGGCCTGCTGGCCGTGGCCATCGTTGGTGCCGTTGCTTTTGTAAAGACCGCACCCAAGGCTCAAAAGAAGCGACCCCCGAAAATGGCACCGAGGGTGGAAACCCTGCCGCTGGCTCAGACCAACGCAACGGTGGTGCTGCATCTGACCGGCACGGTGGTGCCAGCCGAGGCGGTGGTGCTACGCGCCCGCGTGAGCGGCGAGGTGGTCTCGATGGCGTCCGGTTTCATCGACGGCGGCCTGCTGAAAAAGGGCGACGCGGTTTTAAAAATCGACCCCGTCGACTATGAGCTGGCGCTGGCTGCGGCGGAATCGAAGCTGGCCACCGCGCAGTTTAACTACAAAATGGAGGAGGGCCGCCACGAGGTGGCTCGCTGCGAATGGGAGCAGCTCAAAAGCCCCGATGCCACCGAACAGGAACAGGAGCTGGCGCTGCGCACGCCGCATCTCGCCGCCAGCAAAGCCGCGCTCCAGGCGGCGGAGGCCGCGCTGGAAAAAGCAAAGCTCGATCTCTCCCGCACTGAGATCCACTCGCCGTTCAATGCGGTGGTGCTGGCTCGGAGCGCCAATATCGGGTCGCTGGCCACTCCGGCCGGACAGCTTGCGCGGCTGGCCGGAACCGATGCCTATTGGATCAAGGTTTCCATTGCGGTGGATCGGTTGCCCTGGCTGGAGATCCCCGGTGCCGCCGCCACCATTTTCTCGACCTCCGGCGCGGTTCGGCAGGGGCATGTGATCCGCCTGCTAGGCGACATCGAAAGCAAGGGGCGCATGGCTCGCGTGCTGGTGCAGGTGGATGACCCGCTCTGCCTGAAGCCGGAGAACCGGCAGCAAAAACCTTTGCTGATCGGCGAATATGTTCAGGTCGAGATCCAGGGTCGCAAGCTGGAGGGGGTCTACGATATTCCGCGCAACGCTCTGCGCGAAGGTGACCGGGTCTGGATCGCCAACGACGGGAAGCTGGAGATCCACGATGCCGATGTGCTCTGGCGCAGCAAGCGGCGCGTGCTGCTCCACGCCCCAATCGAGCCATGGGGAGACCATGGCCGGATTATTGTTTCCGATTTGGGCACCCCCATCCAAGGCATGGATATCAACACAGGAAAAGAGAAACCACGAAACACACGAAAAGGGGAAACGCCGAATGCCAAGAAATAGGTTTTGTGCGATTCGTGTATTTCGTGGTTAACAATTCCAGAGGATACAATTCATGAAAATGGAACATGAACCCAAGCGCGGGCCGATTGCCTGGATGGCAAAAAATTCGGTGGCGGCCAATATTTTAATGATTGTGTTGCTCGGCGGCGGCCTGATGGCGGCTCTTCGAATAAAACAGGAGTGGCTTCCCAGCGCTGAACTCGACCTCGTCCGCGTTAGCGTTCCCTATCCCGGTGCCAGTCCGGCCGAGGTGGAGCAATCCATCCTACTGGCGGTCGAGGAGGCCGTGCGCGGAATCGACGGCGTGAAAAAGGTCACTTCCGTTGCAAACGAAGGCTCGGGGTCGATCAATATCGAAGTGCTGCCGAGCTACGATGTTTATCGCGTCACCGACGATGTGCGCAATGCGGTTGACCGCATCCGTACCTTGCCGGTCGATGCGGAGAACCCACGAATTCAGGCCATCCTGATCAAACGCCCCGTGCTGGACGTAATCGTGGCGGCGGATGTTCCGGCAACGGTGCTGCGGGAGCTGGCCGAACAGGTGCGCGATCGCGTCCTGCAATCCGGCGGTGTCACCCAGGTCGAACTTTCCAATGTCCGGAAATACGAAATTGCCATCGAGATCCCGCAGGACAAGCTGCGCGAACTCAACCTCACCCTGCGCGACGTGGCCAACATCATTTCCCGCAATTCGCTGGAGCTGCCCGGCGGCGGAATGAAGACCAGTAGCGGCGAAATCCTCGTCCGCATCATGGATCGCCGCGACCTCGGCCGCGAGTTTGGCAAGATTCCGGTGGTGACCGCGCCCGACGGCACCCAGCTCCTGTTGGAGGATATCGCCACCATCCGCGATAGCTTCGACGAGTCGGATCGCTTCTCCTTCTACAATGGCAAGCCGGCCGTGATTTTCACAGTTTACCGTGTCGGGAAGGAGACCCCGCTTACGGTTGAAAAAGCAGTAAAGAAAACTCTCGGCGAACTGCGAACTACCCTGCCGGATGGAATTGAGCTCTCCGTCTGGAAAAACCGGGCGGAATACTATCGTGAACGTATGGAACTGCTGCTGAAAAACGGCGCAATAGGACTTGTCCTTGTCTTTTTCCTGCTGGGTCTCTTTCTCGAACTGCGGCTGGCCTTCTGGGTCATGCTCGGCATTCCGACCTCCTTTCTCGGAACTTTCATTTTTATGGGTGCCATGGA
>WFRA01000300.1 GCA_015486775.1 Kiritimatiellales bacterium
GTATGGAGCGAGCCAGGCAGGCAAGTCCTTGTTTGTTGGGCGGTTGCTTGAAAGCAAAAAACAGGGGGAGACGGTTCTCGGTTTCGATCCCAAGGACGCACCTGTTCCCGATCTGGATTTCCTCAACGATTTCAATCCGCAGGGTGGCGGCGAGGCCACTGCCGTGGTTACGCGCTTCACGCTGGGCAAAGGACTGGCCGACGGGATGAGGGTCGATGGTTTTCCAATTGCTGGAAGATTGCTGAGCCGGTGCGATTTGCTCAAGTCGATGGCCCGGGGATTTGTGGGCGAGTGCAGAACCGACGATCAGGAGCGGGAATGGAATGCAGATGAAGTGGAGCGTCTTTTGAGGGACGACCTGCACAGGAGCCATCCATCCAAGGTGGTCGATACCGATTGGCGGCTCGATATTTGCGAGGCTCACGACTTTTTGGTCAAGGAATATTGCGACAAGAGCATTGCTATCTCGGAAGATGCGCTGGCGGATCTTCTGCGGCGGTATCCATTGAATGACGAGGGCTACATCAAGCTGTGCTGCCATCTGTTCTGGTACAATCTCGATCTGCTTAGCGATCTGTTCGTGAAACTCCTCAGGCTCCGGGACGAAATGGGCAGCGAGTCGGATCTTGTTTTCATGGAATGGGATGTTGTTCCCTACATCCTAGACTCCTTGGCGCCTGACGAATTCAAGCATAAACGGCTACCGCACACATCTTGGAGGGATTTCGGAACCGAACGGAGGGACGGAAAGGTGCTGGTTGCAAAAGGCGGCGGCACCCGTCTGGACTTGCGCTTGTTCCAGGGGCTGATCTGCGAGCTCGTCGTTCCGCTCTACGCTGAAAACCTGACGGACGAGGTCAGGAGCCTGTTTGAAACCGCCGACGTTCTGGACATTCCCGGTGCGGTGGGGGATGCCGGCCGTGCGCGGCTGTCCAAGGAGCAGCTGCAGGAGAAGGTTGAAACCAGCCAGACCCCGCCCGAATATGAAATTCTCAAACGGGGTCGCGTAGGCTATATGTTCGAGAAATATGCGGAGGAAAAACAAATCGTCTCCCTTGCATATATGCAGCGATGGGGAAATATTGCCGCAAAGTCCGAGATCGGCCCCCAGCTTGATAAATGGGGCAAGTCCATCTATGGCTCCGCGTGGCCCCGTGCCATGGGAACCACCAGCGACACGCGGAATACCCTGTTTATCGCCATGACGCAAATCGACAAGGAGTGTTCGTGGAGCGCGGCTCCGAAAACTGAAGTTTTCGACGGGATCATTCACGGGCAGCTGGCCGGGAACCTCCATTTCATGATGGGGTTTGGCGGCGATTCCAAGCCGTTCGACAATGTGTATCTGATGCGGCACCCCGGGAAGACGGATCGGAACCCGGCTTTTGAGGATCCGAACCACGAGGAGAGCTGGAAAACCGAGTTTTTGGCCAGTTCCGCAGTAAGGAAGCATGTGGCCGATCCGGGGGGGAAATGGGATGCCGCGTTTTCGGAAGATGGCGGGCTGGCCCTGTATCTTCGGGATCTGACGCAATCCGTTGACGGGGAAGCGCACCGGAAACGGTTGAGATTGGCATTGGACAACCACTGGGGCGCGTTGCTGTCCGAGATGGAAAGGCTATATGTCGATCCGTCGCTGGCTAAAGTGAAAAAGCGCATGCAGGAAACTTCGGAAAAAATCATCCGGTGGTTTGAGAGCGACGATACCGGCTGGCGGTCGAAGCATTTTCGCGACGCGATCAGCTGCGATCCCGCAATTATCACCGGAACGATATCGGATGCCATGGGAACCATGGCAATTCAGAACAAGGTGGATTACGAAAAAGTGGTTCTGGAGGTGATGATGAAGTGGGAGGCATCCCGGAGATGGGAGGATATGTTGTTGCTATGCAAGGAATCGGCCATCCAGGCGGATGTCTTCACCCACTATGCCGGGTATTTGAAGGATTATCTTTCCCAGTGTTGCTCAAAAGAGCTGGCCGACTCCCTAAAGGAAATGATCGGTGACGATGTTTCGCCTGGCAGTCTGGTGGAAAATCCGAAGGACTATCGCCAGTCCATCTATTCCGCGATGCTGTTCGACGACTATTTGCTAACGCCGGGGCCCCGGGAGGGAACCAGCGAATCCCCTGCGGAATCGGAGGCGGAGAGCTACCTGTTCTCATCGGCCATTCCCAACCGCTACAACCGGATCCTGCTGGATCGCCTGGCCCAGGGGCTCGGTGAAAAGGGGCAGGTGGATCCGCCGCCTGGAAACGACGAATTGCTCGAACTCATCTCATCGCTTTAGCCAAAAGGAATCTGAGAAATGCCGAAAAAATACAATCTGTTCGCCAACACGGGCATGCAATTTATCTACACGGGGCTGTTTTCCTCCGAGCAGGGACTGAACTGGCACAATCTGGACAGTGACAGGTTGTGGATCAAATGCCGCACCACGAGGGATGTGGGGGAAGTGGTTTTTTGCGTCGACACCAATACCGGATCTTCGTTCCATGTTGCGGAGTCCGAGCAGGGAATCCCTCCGTCCGCCATCCGCATTTCCCTGGAGAAGCTGGGACTCGATGAGAGCGTCGAGCTGGCGATCATCCCGGAAGACCGCGCAACAGGCCAACCCAAGGATGTGGCCTTGGTGCTCGATTTTGGAAATTGCCGTTCAGTGGGCTTGCTGGTCGAAGGCGAACGCGGGGGGAGCGCCTCCCACATGCTTCCCGCCCGGCCGTTCGAGCTGACCTCCCACCACCTGCTCTGGCGAAACCCGACTTCCAAGGAGCAGCACACCCAGCAGGTCTTCGAGTCGGGATCCGTTTTTGTTTCGGATCCGGTTCCTCCGGTCGATGTCAAGGTCCTGAGAAAAATCCCCCCCCGCTACAAAACGGAGGAGCCGGGCGGGCAGGGGCTCATGGCCAAGGTGTTCAAGAAGAAGGATCCTGCCGCCGTGCTTGTGGAGGCGGGGCGCGAGTACTACGAATCGGTGAGGGCCGATCTGTTCCGCGACATCTCGCCTGTCCGGTTGGGGGCGGAAGTAGATTTCCACCTCACCCAGTCCTGTTATGAGCGCGAAGGCCGGCCCGTGGCGGGGCTGAGCAGCCCCAAGAGATACCTTTGGTCCCATGACAAGCTGGAGGGTGCCTATTGGCACCAATTCATCCCCGAAAAGGACGCCATGGGAAAGGTCCGGGGCGAATATTTCAAGCACCTGTGCGAAGACGACCGGGACTGGGAATCCGT
Organism: Kiritimatiellales bacterium; assembly: GCA_015486775.1. Classification (GTDB taxonomy): domain Bacteria; phylum Verrucomicrobiota; class Kiritimatiellia; order Kiritimatiellales; family Pontiellaceae; genus Pontiella. Next base: position 3,232 of record WFRA01000300.1, read on the forward strand.
ACCGGAGAACGAAGGCACGGCCCTCCCGATGCCCACCTATCCGCGAAGAAGCATGATCACCGCCTGTGTGCTTGAGTTGCTGAACCAGGCCTACCAGCAGATCAATTCCGAGGAGTACAGGCTGAATACGCCCGACCCCAACCGCAAGCGCATCTTGAAGGACTTGGTCATGAGCTACCCCTCCGGGCTGACCAGCGACGAGTTGGGGCGCTACAAGATTCAGGTGGAGAAAGCGGTCAAGATTTTCTGCCACATTCACAAGCTTGAAGGGCGGGAGCGAACGAAATTGCGGATGGCCATCGACGAGGGAACCGCCGGGCAGCTTGCCTTCATCTATGGGGAAACCCTGGCCTTTGATTCTGCCGAATCCTGGCTGAAATTTGTGGGGAAGCCGGGCAAGGACGGCAAGCACAGCGTGAGGATCGCCACGATCGATATCGGCGGTGGCACGTCGGACATGGTCATCTCGGATTTCAAGGACCGCGCCAGCGGCGCCATCACGGACCTTGTTTGCGAAATCCGCCACGTGGATGGCGTGAACCGGGCGGGGGACGACCTGCTCGAAGCCGTGCTGCAGAAGATCATCATCCCCC
>WFRA01000301.1 GCA_015486775.1 Kiritimatiellales bacterium
CGACCCGAGTATCGAAGCCTGCCCCGGCGGCTCGAAGTGTCCCAACCGAAAAGAATAGGTTGACCCGTCCCGCGCCTGCGGGGCGGTCGGCTTTTTTTACCTATCCCCCCGGCCCGAAAGATCCTTTCCTCACGCCCTGTCCAATGTTGCTCAAAAGGCAGGCGGGCCGCTTGCGATACCGTTCGTACTGCAGGCCTGCTCGGAGGCATGGAATACATATGTGGAATTCGGCACAAATCCCCCAGTCAGGCATCATTCGGAGATAATGAATGAACGTATCGGCCAGACGTGGAGACCACATACCTAGATTTTAACAATCAAAGAACCGTTGCCTAGAGGCGGGGCTGGCGATGAAGTCTGCGGGGTTGCGCAGAATGCAATAAATCATACGTAAAATAACAGAACATGGGTCTTTAACTTTGGGGCAGGGTGAATCTATTAATGGGCAAATGAAAGCAGGGGAAATATTGTGGTGAGTCGGTTGTTTCCGAGCTTGGGTTGCATTTTTTGCCTTGGTCTGGTCCTGTCGCCGTCCTTTGCCGGAAATCCGCAGGCATCGCCCATCCGCAATGTTCCCAAGCCAAGCGATGCGGTTGCCGCGTTTCGCGCGCGCGCCCAGCCGAGCGTGCCGGATCGCTACACCGAACTGCCTTTCGTCGAAACCGCGCCCGCGCCACGGTTGACGCCGGAGGAGAGGGGTCGCGGGTTTATGCTGTTCCACCGCCCGATTACCGAGCCGGTCTATCCCAACACGCACCCGTTGGCGAGTGAGCGGCTGGAGGGTCTCTCGGCCTTTGCGGCGGGGGGGGAGTTCGAGCCGGTCACCTTCTGCCTCTATCCGGTTCGCAAACTCGAAAACCTGAAGGTGCGCTGCTCGGCTCTGAAAAACGGCGAGGCCAAAATTTCCGGCGACGACATCGTTGTCCGCCTGGCGACCTATTGGAACATTGGCTATCCGACCTATACCTCGCGCGACACCTACCGCCGCATGCCGGAGCTACTCGAGCAGGTCACTGTCCACACCTCGCCGGCGGGCGAGTGCCAGCGCTACTGGATCACCATCCATGTGCCGAAGGAGGCCAAGCCGGGAACCTACACCGGCGCGGTAACGCTGTGGGACGACGGCTTCTCCCAGGCGGTTGAAATCCCGTTGCGGCTCCAGGTTTCGGACTTCGAGCTTCTCAAGGATCCTGCGAAGCACAATACCGCCTACTACTTGATTGGGGACCACGCCGAGTTTGCCGAAAAAACGGAAGCCGATATCCGGGAGTCGATGGACAACGACTACCGGGCGATGGTCGATTACGGTTTCGATATTTTCCCGACCATCTATCTGGACTATCGGGACGGCAAGCTTCTCCTGAGCGGGTATCCCGAAGAGATCGATCATATGCTGGCCGCGGGCCTGACGGGGCCGATTCCGCTTATCGGCGACTGGGCAATAGAACAGATCTACGAGGAGCTTGTTCCGGGCGGGGTGGCCAAAAAGCACTGGACTATCAACAAGATGCCGGATGATGCGTTCTATGAAAAGCTGACGGAGCTCTTCCGGGCATTCCGGAAGGAGTGCGAGGCCAAAGGTTTGCCGAAAATGGTCTGCGCGCCTATCGACGAGGTGGCCGCTTCGCACAAGGAATTTGGCGTGAAGGTGTACGCCGCGGTCAAGGCGGCCGGATTCCGCACCTACGCCACCAAGGATCCCACCGCGGGCGATGCCGGGGCATACAGCCCCTATCTGGACATCTGGTGTTCGCAGCCCTTTTCGACACCGTACGAGAAGATTGTGAGCCAGGATCGGTACGAATACTGGTGCTATCCCAACCACAATGCCTGCGAGATCAGGGATCCGCCGACCATGTGCAAGGGCGGGCGGATGACCTATGGTTTCGGGTTTTGGCGCAGCGGCTTTACGACATTGATCCCCTGGCGATGGAGCGAAGGGCGCGACTACCTGCGGGACTACTGTTGCGGATGCGGCAACCGCATCGACGACCAAAACAGGTTTGTACCGGCCATCTATTGGGAATGCTTCCGCGAGGGGTGGGACGATGGCCGCTATATCTACACCCTGCAGCAGGCGGTGTTCGAGCGCGAAGGCTGCCAGGATGCGGATTGCGCCAAGGCGGTTTTGGACGCGAAGAGACTCCTGCAAAAAATGTGGGACGATATCCCGGTACAACAAAAATATCTCTCCTCCGGCATGTGGCCGTCGGGGGAGTTCAATGCCCGCCGCCGGTTGCTCTCCTTGGCGATCGGGCGGTTGCTGGACTACCCTCCCCTGCGCGGTGGCCATGCGCCATCGGTGCTGGTGGAGCGCACGGCTCCCACGCCGCAAATCGGGGATGTGACCTCCGCCATCCTGAAAAAGGCTCTGAAGGACGGAAAGGTCGAGCGGAAGGATATCGGCGATTTTTCGAATTGGCACAACGGCAAGGAGGGCGGCGACCGGCCGGTCGGCTGTCCGCTGATGGACAGGGCCTTTGCGCCGGGTGAGCTGGATATGAGTACGTACGACTACTTGTCGCTGATGATCCGTGTCGATCCAGAGCGGGACGAGGTGGCCGCCGACCACGCCCCGCTGGAGCTGAAGATCGAGGCGCACAGTTTCGGCAAGCTGTTTCAAACCATGCTGGATTTTGGCGATCGCCAGCGCGAATGGATTCCCGTGCGGCTCTCCATCAGGCAGATGATCCAGGCCGCC
>WFRA01000302.1 GCA_015486775.1 Kiritimatiellales bacterium
GACCCCTTGGTTGACCCCTTGGTTGGGGGGCGGGTATTGGGGGAGCGGGCTGGAGTGTCTGCTTTTTTGGTGAGGTTGGGGCGACATCGATGTCGCCCGTACGGGGCGGCTTGGGATTGGCCTTCGATGCCTTCGAGGGCAGCAGGGTGAGCTGCACGACGGTGCGGCCTTTTTGCTGCAGGGGCTTTGCGGGCGCGGAGCTTGGGATGCCTTTGGCGTAGAGTACCGCGACGTGGAGGGCGACCGACAGCCCGAGGCCGGCGAGCAGCGGCAGGTTGGCTATGGATTTTCCGGCTTGCATGAAAAGGAGACTTTTTCGATTCCGGCTTGCTTGAGGTCGTCGAGCAGTTCGATGGCCAGGCCGAGGTCGGCTTGGCGGTCGCCGTTGATGAAGACGGGCTTGCCAAGCGCCTTGACGCGGGCGGCGAGGCCATCGGCTCCGACCGGCTCTTCGTTGAGGAAGAGGTGGTTTTCGGCATCGATGGTGATGGCGACATAGTCGTCTTTTTCGAGTGTGGAGGTTCCAACGCCTGGAAGATCGACCTTCAGCCCGTGGTGGACGACCATCGAGACCATGGCGTAGATGAAAAAGACGAGCAGCAGGAACACCACGTCGATGAGCGGCAGCATCTCAACGCGCGCTTTTTTGGTTTCGTATCCGGAGCGGAGTTTCATGGGGTTTCGTATTGCGTATTTCGTACTGCGTATTGCGTATTTCGTACTACGTATTGCCGGGAGTCGTTCCTTCGTTATTCGACATTCCTCTTCTCCCGCCCTTTCTGGACGGTGACTTCGTAGCAGGTGACGAGCTGCTCGATGTGGCGGGTGACTTTTTCGACTTTGCGGACGAGGGCGTTGTAGGGGAGCAGGGCGACGATGGCGATGGCGAGCCCGGCGGCGGTGGTGATGAGCGCCTGGGCGATGCCGCCGGTGACGGCCTTGGGGTCTTCGATCCCGGCGTTGCCGAGCAGGTCGAAGGAGCCAATGATGCCGGTGACGGTGCCGAGGATGCCGAGCAGGGGCGCGAGGGTGATGATGGTGTCGAGCACGGAGAGGTTGCGCTTCATCTTTTCGATCTCGGACATGGCGGCGGCTTCCAGGGATTGGACGAGTCCATAGTTGCGGTGCGCCAGCCCGGCGGCGAGGATGCGGACGACGAGGCATTTGGAGCCTTCGCCCTCTTGGATGGCGGTGTCGAAGTCGCCCTTTTCGGTGAGGGTGAAGATGCGGTTGATCAGCGGCTGGTCTTTGCGGAGGCCGACGCAGAGCCAGAAGATCAGGCGCTCGAACACCACGGCGAGCGCCACGACGGAGCAGGCCAGCAGCGGCCACATCACCGGCCCGCCTTTGATCATGAGTTCGTACATGGGTTTTCCTTCTTCCAAGGTTTGGAAGGGCAACATAGTTCCTTTTCCAAGGGTTGGAAAGCGTGTTTGTGAAAATAGCGGGAATGGGGCGTTGACAGCTCTGAAGTCAAGCCATAGATTGCCGCCTTCGTGAAGAAACCTGATGGAAGCCGGTGAAAATCCGGTGCTGTAGCGCAACTGTGACGGGGCAACCCGGAGCCAGAACTTTCAGGCCTTCAAAATGTTGGACTCTTTCGCACTCAAGGAGGCTCAATGGCCGATGCCGTTCCGCCTTTTTGGAACGGCTTTCTTTTTGCCGGTGGGGGAGTGGTTCCAGAAAAACCCCAAGCGCCCGCGATCTACGGGCAAAGGAAGGAAAAAATGAAGAAGCAAGCACTACTCATCGTTCTGGCCGGAATGACCGGCGTAGCCCTCGCGGACACCGTCGTCGATTTTGACGGGCAGAGCACCACCGGAAATAACACCTACTACCGTCCCACAGAGGACGGCACATATGACTGGACGGATAAGGATGCCACCTTTAGCATGCAGGTGGACTACGACGGCGCGGCCTGGGACGGCATGACCTATTCGAGCGTACTTGATACCACCACGCCGGGCTATACCAACCAGTATGCCGTCTCCGGCGATGGAATGGGCATGGGCGATGGCGGCTCTTACGCCATCTTTTTTCAACCCTTTTCGAACCGGTCGGCTATCACCCTGCCGACGGCCACCACGGTTCGCGGCTTCTACGCCAACAATACCACCTACGCGGCACTGGCCATCCTCAACGGCGAGGGATCTGCTCGCGCCTTTACCACCGAAAGCAATGACTGGTTCAAACTGACCATCGAGGGCTTCGACGGGACGGACAATAGTCTGGGAATGGTTGATTTCCTGCTGGCCGACTACACCGGTGAAACGGGCGAACTGGTGGACGACTGGACTTTTGTGGATCTGGCCTCCCTCGGAGACAACGTAAAATCGCTTCAGTTTGCCCTCTCCTCCACCGACAACGGCGCGTGGGGCATGAACACGCCAGCCTACTTTGCGATGGACGACCTGACCGTCGCCGCGATCCCGGAGCCAGGAACGATTGCGCTGATGCTGGTTGGCTTCGGCGGAATGGTTGGTTTCCGCAGGCGCCTCAAGCGCTAGGGCGCCATGTCGTTCCAGTTGCACCTTGCCGCCGGCCTGCTGGTTGTGGTTCCCGCGCTTGCGGGAACCAACAACACGATTGTGGTGTCGGCGCCGCGGTTGGACGACCTAGATCTGATGGATGTCTCCGTGACGGCCGACACGACTGTGATTGATCGCGAGGCAATTGAGCAGTCCGGTGTCTCGGCGGTGCCGCAGCTGCTGGAGCAGGAGGCCAACGTGCTGATACGCGGGCAGGGCGGCAATGCCTCCGACGGGCAGATTTCTATGCGCGGCTTTGGCGAAAACTCCCACCTGCGCGTGCTAGTGCTGGTGGATGGCCACAAGGCCAACCGCCCGGACATGGGCGGGATGGACTGGCAAAGTCTGCCGCTCTCCAACGTCGAAAAGATCGAGGTTATCCGCGGCGGGCAAAACGTGCTCTACGGCAACCACGCGCTCTCCGGCGTGGTAAAGATCACCACCCGGCGCGGCGAGGATGCTGGGTTGCAACTCGATGGCGCCGTCGGGAGCTTTGGCTACTATTCCGGTTCGGCC
>WFRA01000303.1 GCA_015486775.1 Kiritimatiellales bacterium
CCAGGAAGCCGTTTTCCTTGCCCAGCTCGAAATTGCCCGCAAATTCGGCCGCCCCGCCACCATCCACTGCCGCCGCGCGTGGGGAAGGCTGATCGAACTGCTCGACCGGTTCGGCGAACCGCCACCGGGTCTGCTCATCCACTGTTTTGGCGGCTCGGGCGAGGTTGCCGCCGAGTTGGCCAGGCGCGGCGCCTACATCTCCTTTTCCGGCTCCATCACCCGCCCCAACGCGAAAAAAGCCGGGGCGGCCATCCGCGCCGTCCCGGAAAACCGCATCCTGATCGAAACCGACGCCCCGGACATTTTACCGTACGGTGCGGAACCGGGGGCGAACGAACCGGCCAACCTGCGCCACGTCCTCGCCAAGGCCGCCGAGCTTCGCGGCATCTCCAAAGAAGCGCTTGCCAAGATCACCTTCCGCAATGCCGAACGCTTCTTTTGCGGGAACCAGAGGGAGCGGGTGTAGCTGGAATCCCCTTTCTTTCGCGGGAAAAGGTGTGCTTTCCCATAAGTTTAAACCGCACAGTTGATGTTCCGCTTACCGATTGCGCATGGAATATAGTGGATGATCGAATAGTTGGATGACTGGAAACACGGCTCCATGGCGAAATTTATGGATGTCACCCAAATGACACGACGTCCGGTGCACCGTCAGTTTTCCCCCAACAATCCACTCTTCCAAACATTCAGTAATCCACGCCGTAAGGCTATGGTGATGTTTCCTCCACCTCCGCATCCCCATGCAAGTTCTTTCGGGAATGCGGAATCATTTCCGGACAATAAGAAGGAAAAAATAGTGGACACCACTCAAATGGAACTGATACGGTACGAATAAAGCAAAGGAGAAATACATGATGAATAAACAGATGTCGATGGTTGCATTGGCGGCGTTGGCATGGGTCGGCATGAACGGACTCGCCTACGGCGGGGAAACCAGCGTGGCGGGCTATGTCACCTATTGGGACGGCTCGACGGACGGGGCGGGTGCCGGTGTCAAGGTCAGGAAAAAGGTTCTGGGATTCTTTTCGACCGATGTCCGGGCCAGCTATGTGGATTTCAGCGATGCGGATACGTCGGTGATTCCCTTGGAGGCGACCCTCATGGTGGGCATTCCCTTTGTGGTCGAACCCTATGCGGGACTTGGCGTGGGCTACTACCTGGCGGATTCGAGCTTGATCGACAATGGAGTTGGAAGCTACGGCGTGCTTGGCCTTCAGCTCAACCTCTTTGTTGTCGGTGCCATGGCGGAGTTGCGCTGGAATGAGACCGAAGAGGATTTGATGGATGGGATGTCCGCCAATCTGGGGCTGATGGTGAAGTGGTGACCGGCGGCGCGGAAAGCGGTTCCGGTCAGGGATTTCCGAAGGGCTAAGCATTTGACAGCGCGGATGCGTTCTTTAAAATAACCCGAAACGAGACAGGCCGGTTTATCGGCGAGGAGGTGCGGGATGGGCTAGGCAGGCTGAAGTGGAACAAGGAAGAAAGTAAAGAAGAAACGATAAATAACAATACCGGAGAATTAAAATGAAAAAACTGATTGGAACATTTGCGTTATTCCTAGCCACCATCGGACTGGTGGCCGGTTGTGCCTCGACCGGGGTAAAACGGGCGGACAAGCTGGACACGAGTGTTGAAACCACCCGTTCCGGCCTAGAGCAAACCAAGGTGTTGGTCAATGAAACACTGGATTCCCTCGCCACCCTGCAGCTTGAGAGCACGGTGTTGGCGGATGCCTATCCCAAATTCAAGAAGGATGTGAAGGCGGTTGCCGATGCCGCGGCGCAGCTCAAGAAAAACAGCGCCGCCATGCAGGATGCAGCCAAGGTCAAGTTCGATGCCTGGAAGGCGCAGCTGGAAACGATAACCAACGAGAAAATTAAGAAAAGCAGTATGAAGCAGATGAATGCCGCGATCGCCAAGAACGAGGCATTGATCAAGCGTCTCAAGGAATCCGAAACGGTCATGGATCCTTTCGTCTCCGACCTGAACGATATCGTGAAATATCTGGATCTGGATCTTTCCAAGGGAGGATTCAAGAAAATTTCAGGGTTCAACGGGCCGGTCAAGAAAGCCGACAAGGATGGTCAGAAACTCCAGAAGTGGATCGACAACGTGGTTGAAGAACTCGCAAAAGCCAAGAGTGCCCCGCCCGCGGCCTAGGGTTTGGGCGCAGATAGACTGGTCTTGCGCGGCACCTCCGCCGAGCAGGCCTCCAAGGTCTGGAAGCTATTGGCCGGGATTCTTTAGCAGGTCGAAAGCGGCGGCCCGGGTGGTCTGGGCAAAGCCGGTGGCGGGGATGAGGCCGACGACGGTCAGCCCCATAAAAAACTGGATGGCACCGTTGATGGAAACGAGCCCGAGTAGCGACCAGAAATTTCCGGTGCCCATGCTCCAGCTTTCCTTGATGGCCTCTGCGGCGGGGCGGTCTTCTTCGAGCATGAGCAGGATGGCAAAGTAGAGCTTGATGTAGACAAACACACCGAGCGGAAAGAAGAGAAACAGGAGCAGCACCTTGGCCAAGGCCAAGGCAAACTGGACAACCGCCACCACGGCGACCCGCTTTGGGGAGAGGCGGCTGCGCCGGTTCCTGACAGCCATGAGCGCGGTTGCCACGAGCAGGACGCTCAGCAGGGCGATAAACGGGGAGGCATAGAGCGCAAAGGTGAGCATCTTTTTGGCATAGGCCGAAAGTATTTCGTTGAGTTCCATCAACTGCCTGTCCATCCGGTCGAACTGGTCGTTTTCCGCCGCCGCCACGATTTCTGAAACCGTCTGGACAAGTTGCTGCGACTCCGCCCTGGACGAGAGCCTGGGGATCCATTCGAAGACGAGGAGGAACCCGGCCAGCAGGCAGAGCGGGAGCCACCATTTCGAGAAGGATTTCCAGGCCTTGGAATAGCAGGCCTTGAGTTCGAGTGTTTTTGTTCCAGTCATGGGTTGTCCGGTGTTCCAGGGTTGGGGAATTTCGACAGGCGGTTTTGCCTGCCGTTTCATGCAGGCCGCATTAGAGGGCAACTCCCCGGTTCTTTCAAGCCTCTTTCTGTTTGCGCGGAAAGGGTTGTGCCTTCGCCGCAAAAAATTCCCGGAAGGAAAGAATCGTGTCGCCGCATCTTTTTTGCAAAACTCGTACTCCAACTAAGGGAATCAGTTTTTTATTGATGGATATTGCGTTCACAATCGGTTTTTTCTCCGTACCGAATTTGGCGGTTGCGCTTTGGTGGGTGCTACTTGTCGCGGCGCTGGTTGCCCAGTTTGCCTGGAACTACTGGCAGCGGAAACAGCTGGAGAAAAGATCTAGCCAGAACCGGATGGATGACCTCGAGTCCAATGTCGCGATGCTCGCCAGCATGAACGAGGATACCGAGGAGGCGCGCGCCCAGCTCGAAAGCGCCAACATCCAGCTCAAGAGCGCGATCAAGCGGGCCAACCGGCTGGCGTTCGATGCCCAGGCCGCCAATATTGCCAAGAGCGAGTTCCTCGCCAACATGAGCCACGAAATCCGCACGCCCATGAACGGCATCCTCGGGGTCTCGACCCTGCTGCTCGACTCCGGGCTCGACGACGAGCAGAGGGCGCTGGCCAAAATGGTCCGCAACAGCGGGGAGTCCCTGCTCCGGATCGTGAACGACATCCTGGACTTTTCCAAGATCGAGGCCGGCCACATGGAGTTGAACCTGTACGACTTCAATCTCCGAAACATGCTCAGCGAGCTCTACGCGGTTTTGACGATCCAGGCCCGGGGCAAGGGGGAGCAGCTCGTTTTCTTGGTGGGGGAGGATGTCCCCTTGCATCTCTACGGCGATGTCGGGCGGATTCGCCAAATCCTGACCAACCTGATCGGAAACGCGATCAAGTTTGCCGAAAAGGGGGAGATCCGCCTGCAAGTTTCCCTAGAGGAAGACCGCCGGGAAGAGGGGGTGCGGCTCCGATTTGCCGTGCAGGACTCCGGCATTGGAATCCCTCCGGAAAAGCTGGACCACATCTTCGACGCCTTCCAGCAGTTGGATGCCTCGACCTCCCGCAAATATGGCGGCACCGGCCTGGGGCTGGCCATTTGCAGGCAGCTGGTCGATATGATGGATGGCGAAATCGGAGTTGAAAGCGAGGAGGGAAAAGGTTCCTCTTTCTGGTTCTCCATTCCGCTTGGCCGATCCGTTCCCCGGTGCGAGCAGACCTCCTTTCCCTTCATCGAGCCAGCGCGGCCCAATTTCGACGACGAGCTCAACGACACGCACGACGAGCTGATCCGGGCGAGGGAAAAGATCCGGGGCCTGGGGCGCGTTCCCCGCGTTCTCGCGGTGGAGGACAATGCGGTCAACCAGACCGTCGTGCTGCGCATCCTGAAAAAGCTGGGATGCTCCGCCGCGGTTGCGACAGATGGGCGCGACGCCATCGAAAAGATCAAGGGTGCCTCCTTCGACCTGATCCTGATGGATGTGCAGATGCCCGTCATGGACGGCCTGGAATCTACGGCGGAAATCCGCAAGCTCGAAGAGGCGGAAAAGCGCCCCCGCCTGCCGATTATCGCCATGACCGCCCATGCGCTGACAGGCGACCGGGAACGCTGTCTGGCCGGAGGGATGGACGGCTACATCATCAAGCCGATCAATGTTTCCGAACTCGCCGAAGCCATCGTCGGCCAGCTGTCCGTAGCTCCCCGCTCCTGAACCATGGAGCGTTCCAGAGGCTGTAAAACCGTTGCTCCGCAATCCCCGGATCTATGAATCCATTCCATGGGCAGGGTCGGCTTCCCTCTGCCTCGTTCCATCTTTGCGTTCTCTGTGTAGACGATGCTTCCAGCTTCGTTGCGCATGCCAAACACCTAGAACGAAGCTGGAAGCATCGTCTACGTATTTGAATACCGCCCGTCGTCCATCCGTCGGGCTTGGCCGAGGGCGGCGAGGGTTTCGAGGAGGTCGGCGACGCGATCGGTGCGGACGAGTTGTTCGGCAGTGACAGGAGCCGTTTGCGCGGCGAGGGCGATGCGGAGTTCACGCACTTGGTCGGGCAAGGTTTTTGGCCAGAGTTGTTTTTTCGTAGACACGACGTCCCCGTCGCGTTTTGACGCAGAAGCCGAGCGTGCGGAATGCGACGGGGACAGATTACTGCCTGCTGTCGCAATCACTTCTACGATCAGTTCCCGCACACTCTAGGCTAGAGGGTACTCGAAAAGCTCGAATCTCAGAATAAAGCTGTGGCAAAA
>WFRA01000304.1 GCA_015486775.1 Kiritimatiellales bacterium
GGCCAGAGACGGAGCCAATCCGCCGCCGTTGCGGGCGAGTGTGCGGTCGATGAGCAGGGCGCTGGTCAGCAGCAGGCCTGCGATCAGCAAAAGGATCGACACCAGCATGGTTCCCGGTGCGGAACCCCGCTCTGGAGCCTGTTCGTTTTCATGTAAAGCCGGATCGTTGTTTTCTTCGCTCACTGGAGATTCCCCGCACAATTGATAAACCCAAACGCCCGCATCTTTAATTCTACATCTTTCTTTGGCAAGAGGGAAATTGGGCAGCTGTTTTGGCATGGAGGATGCTTACAGAGTGCCGTGTCAGGAGGGAGCCGGGAAAAAGGGTTCTGAAGAGCGGTTCCTCTCCGGCTTCTGGTTGTATGCAGAAGAAGGATTTGGATGAAAGCAAAACGAAAAGTAGCCGGGGCGAACCGCCCGCAACTCAAGACCGCGGATCTGGTGGGGATCGACTTTTCCACCACGGCAACTAAGGTAGTCCGGCTAAAGAAAAGCAAGGAGGGGATTGCCCTCGCGGGAATTGATCTGTTGCCCGCGGTGGATCTTGGAGCCCCTTCCCAGCGATTGGAACTTCCCCGGAACATGGTTGCCTACTACGGATGTCTGGCCTACAGCGGCCTGTCGTCGGTTGTTCGGATGGTGAACGCCCCTCTGGTGGAGGGCGAAACGGAACTCCCGGATGAAAAGCTACGTGCCTTGCTCAATGTTGGCGAAGACTACCGGGTGTCGGCAACGCTACTCAAGAAGGGGCGCGGACGACAAGATTCGAGCTTTTTGGCGGCGGCCATGCCAGCGGACGATGTCCGGTTTTTCCTAAACATGTTTCCTTCCGGGCCGCCGGCACCGGCCTCGGTGGAGGTGTCGGGTCTTGCGTTTGTTTCGGCCTTCCTGCACGCCCGCGGCGACGAGTGTGCCAACGAGGCGGTTTGCCTGATCGAGACTGGGGAGTCGGTCAGCCACTTTGTTTTCCTGAACCGGGGCGCGGTGGTGCTTGTGGGCAAGTTCGACGTTGGCGGCGGAATGCTACAGCGCAGGATGGCCGAGGAGCTGGGGGTGGACACCGAACTGGCCAGAACGATTCTGGGCGACCAATCCATCAATGTTTCCGCATCCCTGGTCGGCACCATGAACCCCTTTCTCAAGCAACTATCGATCTCCAAGGATTTTATCGAGCGGCACCAAGGTTGTCGGGTTTCGAAGACCTATGTTTCGGGGGGTGCCAGCCTGTTTACCCATTGGACTCAAGCCGTGGGGCAGGAGCTCCATACCGAGGTGGTTCCGTGGAGCCCTTTCGAAAACATACAGTGTGAACCGAACATTCTCCCCGCCAACCTGGCGGAACAGGCTACCCGCTTTTCGGCGGCCGTCGGCGCAGCGGTTGGAGGCTTTCTCGAATCATGAACCATCCCCGTGTAAATTTGTTAAAAAAGAGCGAGCAGCGCTATCAGGGCGCGGTGAGCCACCGCTTTATTCTGGTGGCTGCCGTTGTTGCCCCCATCCTGTTTGTTGCTGTCCTTAGCGGCGTGAAGCTGATCCAGTATGCCGCGGTGAAGTCCGACCTCCAGTCGAACAGAGCGGTTTGGGAAACCCTGGAACCCCGGCTCCAACTCCACCAAGAAGAGCTGTGTAGCTTGAATGCCTGCCGTAGCTCCATGGTGCTGCTGGATGGATGGAAGGACTCGCAGGTTTCCCTTTCAGACCTGCTCTCCGAAATCCAGGGGGCGGTTCCCCCGGCCATCCAGCTCCAGCGCCTTTCGGTTCGCAGCGAACCCAAGACCTCCGTTTACCGGCAGGCTTCGGATATTGCGCTGGACTACAAACTAATGTTGCAAGGCCTTTCGCAGGGGGAGCGCGCCGAGGATGCTGTGATTGGCCTGCGCCGGGATCTGATGGCCACCGATCTGCTGGGAACCACATTCAAGTCGGTCAGACTGGCCTCGATGCACAAGTTGGCCGGTAAGGGCGATCAAAACACGCGGGACTTCAGGATCGAAGGATTCTCGAAGGAAGGAGAGAGCCAGTGAGTCTTTTGGAACTAGCAAAAAGCCAGAAGCAACACTTCGCGCTCGGGGGCATTGTTGCTGTTGTTTTGATGGTCCTGCTCGTCTTTGGTGTCCGGGTCAGCCTCTCCTCCATCCGGAAGGCAAAAGAGGAACTGGAGAGTGTTTCCGGAAAAATCGAAAGCGCCGACCAGTCGCTGGCGCGGCGGTCTCGGACAGAGGAGGAGCTGGCGGAAATCTCCGTCAAGCTGGGGAAAATCCTCGAAGACCTTCCTCCGGAACGGAACTATTTTTCGTGGGCCACGGAAGTCATCTATTCCGCGGCGCGCGCTTCGCAACTCGAAGTTGACGCGATCGACGAGCAGTCCGGTGCGGCGAAAAGCGAGCCCGAGAAGAAGGACGCCGGTGCCATCCAGTTGGAGGCCTATTCGCTACGCATCACCGCTCGGGGAAGTTTCGGCAGCGTGAAGGCGTTTTTGAACCGAATCGAGCAAGAGCAGCCCCTAGCACGCATTACCGGGGTGGATATCAGTTCCAGAGCCGAGCCGGAGATCCACGATGTGCAGATATTTGTCCAGTGGCCGTTCAACCTGAGCGCCATCACCGAAGCCTGGGAGGCCATCGATGCGAAGAAAAAATCGATCGAGGCGGCTTCCCCGGATACATCCCGGGCATTGGACGAGAAGTCGAAAGAGGAGCATTCCAAAGGAGCGGGGAAATGAAAACCGGAACGTGGTTCGATAGGGGACGGGGATGGCTCGCACTACTGCTTGCCGCCGGGGTGGCCGGGGTCTGTTCCGGAAATAATTCAGCCTCGGCAAAGGGTGGCGCGGTTAATGCTAAAACGGCATGTGCCGCGACCGTGCGGGATCCGTTTTGGCCCGTGGGCTATGAGCCGGAGAAACCGGTGGATGTCGAAGCCGTCAAGCAACAGTCGCTGGCCGACAAAAATTGGAACGAGGCAATGAAGCAGGTAGCCATCCAAGGAGTAAGCAGCGTGTCAGGCGAATATTACGCAATCATCAATACCGAAGCGAAACGGGTTGGCGAATCGGTCTCCGTCGAGCACGGAGGTTTGCGCTATACCTGGAAGGTCGAACGCATTGCACCGTCGGGATCGGTCAAGTTACGCAGAGTTTCAGCAGAGTGAAGAGTCGATAATGGAAGATTAGTGAAAAGAGGAAGGTGCCGAATATGAAAATCAAAGCCATAGCCAGTTTTTGGGGAGTCTTGTCAATTTCATCTTTTGTGGCGGTGCTGGCCATCGCCCAGAATAGGATTGCCGACGACGAATTGTTGCAGATGCTCGACGCGGCGGACACTCAGGAATCGACCGCTGTCGCTCCGCAGGAATCCAGCGTGGGTAGCACGAATTCGATTTCCCAGATAGGGAAAGGGGTTACCGAGGAGTTCAAAGAGGTTGCGGAGGCCGAAGAGGGGTTTGCTGAAGCCCCGGCGGAAAGCAATGCCGTAGCTGCCGTTGCAGAAGAGGCCACCCCGATGGAAGAGGCTGTTGCAGAAGAAGCCGCCCCGATGGAAGAGGCTGTTGCAGAAGAAGCCGCCCCGATGGAAGAGGCTGTTGCGGAAGAGGCCACCCCAGTGGAAGAAACCGTCCCCATGGAGGATGCCGCAGTCGAGGAGGAAGCTGCCCCCGCAGTGGAACTGGTTGACGACCTCAGCATGGATACCATCGACAAGAATGTGGCAAGCGTTTCCGAAGACCTGATTTCCGTCCGTCTCAACAAGGTGGGGCTGGAGGAGGCCATCAACCTTTTCGCCCAGCTTTCCGGCGCAAACATTATCGTGCCCGAGCTGGCGGAGGAGGCGCAGGTTTCGGTAAACCTCAAGGATGTCGAGTGGCGTCCCGCCCTCCAGTCCATTCTTGATTGCTACGACTATGAACTCTACCAGAAAGTGGCCGGCTCCAATGTCTACAGCATCCGCCGTCGCCCGGTAGGTGCCCCCGAGCCGCAGGTAGTCGAAACCTTTGTTCTGCACTACGCAACGGTCGCGAACGCGGCTCTGCTGATCAAGGATCTCCTCCCGGAAAATGCCACGGTGTCCGAATTCGCCTCGCGCAACATGCTTGTCGTGAAGAGCACGGAATCGAGCCTGGGCGAGGTGCGCTCCGTGCTCGCATCCATCGATATCGTGCGCCAGCAGGTCTACATCGAGTCCAAGTTCATGGAACTCTCCGACGATGCGCAGAAGGATCTCGGTATCGACTGGCAGGCGCTGAAGGCCTACAGCGCAGGCACCGTAGGCAAGACGAGCCAGAGCTACGAGAAAAACGATTCTTCCAAGAAAATGGATACCCACTTTACCGATGCCAACGGCACCTCCTACGAGGAGGGATCCGGCTATATCAACAACGGCCAGCGCGTACCCGGATCCGGCGTGTTCAATCTGGAAGGAGTGACTCCGACCGTCAGCGATGTTTCCACGCTAAGCACCACCAAGGTGCTGACCAGCGTTCTGGATGCCGACGAGTTCCGTCTGGTGCTCAGCGCTCTGGAGGATAACAAGGGGGTCAACGTGGTTTCCAATCCCAAGTTGATCGTGGCCAACGAAGAACCGGCCAACATCTCGATCATCCGCAAGGAACCCAACCTGAAGCAGGAGCGGCAGCAGGCGCTTAACGACACGCCGGACACGATCACCTTCACACTCGATCCAGAACAGCCCTTCTTCGAATACGGGATCAAGCTCGACGTGGTTCCCTCCATCAACACCTCCAGCAACATCACCGTCAAGATCAAGCCCTCGCTCACCCGCAAGTTCGCCGACAAGCAGGCCGGAGAAAACACCTATCCGATCATCGACGAAAAAACCGTCGATACCGTCTTCAACCTAGCCAGTGGCCAGACGGCGGCCATCGGCGGTTTGACCGAGGTAACCGATAGCGAGCACGAACGGAAGGTTCCGGTGCTTGGAAGCATTCCGTTTCTGGGAAGGCTCTTTTCCTGGAAGCAGAATGTGCACGGGCAGAAGGAAACCATCATCTTTGTCACCGTCGGTCTGGCCAATACCCAGAACATCGACGAGGAAATCGGCATGCCGGAGGATTCCGAGCTAGCCCGCCGCCGGGTGATCAAGCAGCGCAACGAAAAGCTTATCCGCGCCCAGAGCCGCGAATACTTCCAGTCCGAAGACAACGACAAGCTCGAAGATGCGCTTAACGCCATGCGGATCAAGGAAGCCTCCCGCCAGCAACGCCGTGCCGAGGCGTTGAAGAAGGCAGAGGAAAAAGCCGCAAAGAAAGCTGCCAGAAAAGCCGCGTAGAACCATAAATTTGCCGGGAATCCCCTCCTGCGGGAGGGGGGAGCGGCAGGACGGGAGTTGCCATGAAAAAAAGAATCGCAGTGACGGGAATCGCCGGTGGACTGGCCGGGGCGCTTTTATGGATCGGGCTTGTACAGAACCGGCAGGAGCCGCAGAGCAGTGCGGTGCAGCTGGATCGGTCGGCGGGAATCCCAGTGGGTTCTATCCCAGATGTAGGCGGAATGATCACCACCAACCGGGTTGCCCCGTCCTCTGTGTATCGGCCAGTAGTTCTTGCCGAACGTCAGAATGTATTGCCGGATGGAACCGTCCAATATGAACGCTTGGTGCGCAAAGAGGGGAAATACCCGAACCGCCTCGTGGTTGAAACACTCCGGAAAGACCGCCAGCTTCGAAAGTTCGTTCCCGTCGGACGCACCGAAATGGTGGCCGACCATGTGCTCGTCAGCCTGAAGGATGGCGCGTCGGCCGATGCGCTTGAAAAACTGGCAAACCAATTTGGTGCCGCGGTCGTCCGTCCGCTCTCCGATGGGCGCACCTTTGTGGTGCAACTGGAAGCCCCGACCCTCGACGCCGTGGACGAGGCCATCGGATTTTTCTCGAAAGCCAGTGCGAAAATCGCCTATGCGGAGCCCGACTATGTCCGCCAGCTTTCCAAGCTACCCAACGACCTCATGTATGGCGATCTCTGGGGCATGCCCAAGGTTTCTGCCCCCGCCGCCTGGGATGTCGAAACCGGAACCTCCTCCGTGGTCGTCGCCATCATCGACACCGGTATGGACATGGACCATCCCGACCTGCTTCCCAACCTCTGGAACAATCCCGGCGAGATTTCCGGCGATGGCCTCGACAACGACGGTAACGGTTTTGTTGACGACGTAAACGGCTGGGACTTCGTGACCGAGGACAAAGATCCAGATGATGGGGATGGACACGGCACGCATACCGCCGGAACCGTAGGTGCCGTCGGTAACAATGCCAATCAGGTGGTAGGGGTCTGCTGGAAGGTCAGCCTGATGCCTGTCCGTGCAGGGACTGAGCAGGGACTAACGGATTCGGATATCGTTGATAGCATCCACTATGCTGCCAATAATGGTGCCAAGGTGCTCTCCAACTCGTACGGCGGCCCGGGCTTTAGCCAAACCATGTACGATGCCGTCGAATATGCTAACCAGTGCGGTGCTATCTTTGTGGCTGCTGCCGGAAACGACTCTTCCGACAACGACCTTCTCCCATTCTATCCCGCCAGCTACGATCTGCCCAACGTCATCTCCGTGGCCGCGACCGACCAAAACGACGCGCTTGCGGACTTTTCCAACTATGGGAAAAACTCGGTCGACCTCGCCGCGCCGGGCGTCGACATTGTGAGCACCTATCTCAACGGCGAGACCAAGAGCCTACAAGGCACCTCCATGGCCTGCCCGATGGTGGCCGGCGCGGTGGCGCTCTACGCCTCCTACGATCCGGATGTCGCTCCGGCCGCGGCGAAGCAGTTGGTGATGGATAGCGTGGATCCTGTGGTCGGTCTGCAGGGCAAGGTGGTTTCCGGCGGTCGCCTGAACGTCCAGGCCATGTTCGCCAATGCGGACGACACCGACAAGGACGGCATGCCGGACACGTGGGAGACCGAGCATGGGCTCGATCCAAACGATCCCGCCGATGCCGATCTGGATGGTGACAACGATTTCCTCACCAATCTCCAGGAGTTCAAAAACGGAACCGATCCCGCCAAGGCCGATACCGACGGCGATAGCCTAGTTGATGGTTGGGAAGTCCGCTATGGCTTCAACCCGCTCAGCGTGCATGGCACGCTGCCCCGTCTCCAGTATCTTGGATTGAATGTTGACAGCAAGGATGCCTACGGCGTGGCGCTGCAAGGCGGATATGCCTATGTGGCGGACGGCGCGTTTGGTCTCAAGATCCTCGACCTGTCCAATCCAGAAAACCCGAAGCTGGCCGGCTCCTATGCCACCGGCGGTTTCGCCCGGGGCGTGGCCGTGGATGGAAGTATGGCCTATGTGGCCGACTCCGAAAACGGGCTGTTCATCATCGATGTTTCGATTCCCACCAATCCGGTGTTCCAGGCTTCGCTGGAAATCCCCTGCACCCAAGTTGCCGTGGATGGCGCAAATGCCTATCTCGCCGCCGGAACCAACGGTCTGCGCGTGGTGGATGTCTCCTCGCCGACCGCTCCGGTGGAAACCGCCTCCTTCGACGGCAACGGCGATCCCGCCTTCAAGGTGAATGACGTGGCGCTGGCGGGCGGTTCCGTCTATATGGCGCTTGACGGCGGCCTGGGGCAGATCTCCACCTCCGCCAATCCGGCAACCTATTCCGTCAAGGTGGTTTCCGACCAGCAGGGCAACAAGAATTGCTCCGCTGTATTCTACAACGGCTCCGAGCTCTACGTGGCGCTCGAGAATTATGGCGTGCTGGTCTACGACCTTGCCAAGAACCTGCTCGGCGGCGCCGAAACCCCCGGCTCCGCCGTAGACGTTTTCCAGTCCGAGGGACTCATCTATGTGGCCGATGGTTCCATGGGTCTGCAGATCCTCGCCGGAACAAACCTTGCGAGCATTGTCCCGTACGAAAGCTACAGGAACGTCCGAGCCTACGGGGTTTCCGTGGCGAACGGCTATGCCTACACCGCCGGGAAAACCGCTGGACTCCAGATCTTCCGCAGCTCGGTCGATTCCGATTCCGACGGCATGTACGACGGATGGGAGATGAAATATTTCGGCTCGCTCGACCAAACCTACACCAACGACTTCGACTCCGACGGCATCATCAACTGGGGCGAATACCTCGCCGATCTCGATCCGACGAATTCGGATCAGGATGTGGACGGACTGATTGACGGTACCGACGAGGTGCAGACCTACAACACCGATCCGCGCACCGACGATACCGACGGTGATGGTCTGGGTGATTTCGTGGAAATCACGACACATGGCACCGACCCGCTTCTGGCCGACACCGATGGCGACGGCATGACCGACGGCTGGGAAATCGAGCACGGGCTCAATCCGCTTGTCGATGATGGCACCCTCGATGCCGACTCCGACGGTGCCTCCAACCGCGACGAGGAGCTGGCGGGAACCGATCCCTCTAATCCCGACACCGACGGCGACGGAATGTCTGACGGCTGGGAAATCGACATGGGGCTAAATCCCCTCGAGAACGATGCTGCAGAGGATCCCGATGGGGATTTGCTCACCAATCTGCAGGAGTTTGGCTACGACACCAACCCCCTGAAGGCGGACTCCGACGACGACGGCATCTCCGACCCTGACGAGATCGACGTTTATGGAACCGATCCCACCAATTCCGATTCCGACGGTGACGGAATGGCCGACGGATGGGAAATTGGCCACGGCCTCGATCCGCTAGACGCCACCGGCGACAACGGTGCCGACGGCGACATGGATCATGACGGACTCTCCAACTTCGAGGAGTTCCTCAACGGTAGCGATCCGCACTTGGCCGATACCGACAGCGACGGTTTCACCGATGCTTGGGAGCGCGACTGGGGAACCCAGGCCACCAATGCCGCCGACCCCGTGGTGGTCGACGACGATGCGCCATTGGATTCACCAACTAATGCCCCCTATTTCGGCAACGGGGGAATGCCTCAGGATCCGCAGTTGAGCGACACCAATGAGAATGGTTCGGTGGCTCACCCCTTCGATGCCATCCAGGAGGCGATCAATGTGGCGTCCAATGGATTCACCGTCCTTGTCAAGGAGGGCCAGTATTACGGTGCCGGAAACCGCGACATAAATCTGGGAGAGAAGCAACTGCGCATCCTAGCTGAAAACCAGGCCGACCCCTCTAAGACCGTTGTGAAGAGCCATGGCCTGAGCGTGGTGTTCGTTTTTGCCGGCGGGCAGAACACCAACACCGTCCTGTCTGGATTCACCATCCAGAGCTCGATGGTCGGGATTGATTGCTCCAACGGGGACTGCGGCGAAATGAACGGAATTGTCTGCAAGGATGCCTCCGGGCCGACAATCAGCAACTGCGTGGTTGAAATTTGCCGCGACGATGCCATCTATTGCGAGTTTGCATCCGACCCGGTGATCTCCAATGTAACCATCCGCACGATCTACGAGGGGCATGGAATCCGCGCCAAGGAATCCACGCCGATGATTGTCGACTGCACCATCACCAACATTTCGTTGGGTAGCGGGATCTATGCAACGGACAGCGACGGCTTGGAAATTGTCAACTCTGTCGTCGACGACGTGGCCGGCCGCGGGGTCTGGGTGGTGAACGATGCAAACGCAAAAATCATCAACACCACCATCTCGGATTGCTGGGGCGGGGTGCGTTGCGAAAACAGCTCGCCCATGATCGACCGCTGCACCATCTCCGGCAACGAGGCACCGGACTACTATACCCAGAACAATATCTTGTGGAAGACTACCCACAATATTGCGGAGGAGGCTGAAAATCCCGACCTTGACATGACCGACGTGCGCAACGACGACGAAAACGGCGGCGGTATCCTGCTCCTTTCGGGCAGCTTTCCGACCATCCAGAATTGCGTGATCGCCAACAACCGCACCTGGGCCTCCGACCCGGACTATTCGAAAGGGAATGCCCTCAAGCCCTACTATGGATTGGGCGGTGGGCTGTTTGTCGGCGAAAACTGCGCGTCGCGTACGATCAACTGCACCATCGCGGACAACCTGGCCATGACGCTCGGCGGCGGGATCACGACCTATGGAAACTTTGTCGAATTCCTGCGCAACGACGTGCTCTGGGGCAATGCCTGCAGCAATGCATGGCTGGACACGGCCGTCGATCCCGCGGTTCTCATGACGCCTGGCGCCCCCCATTTCAACGCGCTGCACTGCAACGAAGGAACCAGCCATTTCGATCCGTGGTACTGCAATATTCAGGACGGCTACGGCTTCGTGGGCGATCGCTACAACTTCGAAGCCGATCCCGCGTTTGCGGGCGGAGGCGACTATCACCTCACTGGAATATCGACCAATATCGACAAGGGTTCAAATTATGAAGTTCCGCTTTATGATAGGGATGGGATTCTCCGTCCGTTGGACGGTGACAATGACGGAACGGCAAGTGTCGATATAGGTGCATACGAATATGTTAACCCCTCGTATGATGCCGATTCCGATTCCGACGGGATGCCGGATGGCTGGGAAGTTGCCAATGGTCTCGATCCGTTTGAAGATGATGCTGCGGCTGATCCGGATGGGGATACGCTCTCCAACCTGGCAGAATACAGTCTGCTTACATCCGGAACTTATCTTGGATCCACCAACCCACAGAAGGCTGATTCGGACGGCGATGGTTTGACCGATGCCGAGGAAGTTGATTCGGCATTGAATACCAACCCGAATAGTTCCGATACGGATGGCGATGGCATGACCGACGGCTGGGAAGTGCAGTATGGTCTCAATCCGCTGGCTGATGATTCGGTGGGTGATGCCGATGGTGACGGACTCTCCAATCTGGGCGAGTTCACAAACGGCACCGACCCGAACAATCCCGATACGGATGCCGATGGGATGCCGGATGGCTGGGAAATCGACCATGGCCTCAATCCCCTGCTTGACGATGGGGCGGCGGATGCCGATGGCGACGGGCTCTCCAACCTGGGTGAATTCACAAACGGCACCGATCCAAACAATCCCGACACGGATGGCGATAGCATGGCCGATGGCTGGGAAGTGACCTATGGACTCAACCCGGTGCTTGATGATGCGGCTGCCGATGCGGATTCGGATGGCCTCTCCAACCTTGGAGAATATCAAGCGGGAACCGACCCGAACAATCCCGATACGGATGCCGATGGGATGCCGGATGGCTGGGAAGTCGACCATGGCCTCAATCCCCTGCTTGACGATGGGGCGGCGGATGCCGATGGCGACGGGCTCTCCAACCTGGGTGAATTCACAAACGGCAC
>WFRA01000305.1 GCA_015486775.1 Kiritimatiellales bacterium
CCCCCAATTGGCTACTGGCGGAGACCCCCGGCGAAGAGGAGGGGGATTCCGCCACCGACCCCTTCGCATGGGACGCCTCCGCGAGCGACACAAAAAAGAAGAAGCCCGAACGTTCTTCCGAATGGCGGCGGCGCGATGCCTATTCCAATACGGACAGGCAGCGGGAAGGGTGGTTTTCCCGCCGCACCGATTCGGCGGGTGCGGGAACGTTTGATACGCAGGGCTCCTCGTTCGGAACGACCCGTCCAGAAGGCTCAAGCCCCTATTCCTCCATCGGCAGTCGTGGCCTGTTTGGCCAGCAGGGGCAGCAGGGAGACCAAACCACTCCGTCCCTGTTTGGCAACCCGGCCGGCACCGGCACCAAGCCGTTCGACGCAACCCCCGGCCAGAGCCCGTTCAAGCCCCGGTTTCCCAGTCAAACGGGAACCGCCGGAACGGATGGGGCGGAAACGCGGCAGCAGGGCTATACCCCGTACAAAAGCCCCTACCAAACCCAGCGCTCCCAGCAGAAGGGCGGGATCGCTCCGTACAGGCAGGAGTTCCAGCGGCAGGACAGCTTCCAGAAATGGAAGGAAAAATCCCCGCAGCAGCTCGACCCCATGCGCGACGACGCCTTCATCGATGACCTCATGCCCAAGATCCGGCGGTAGCCGCTTGAAACGTGGTTCTGAAAACGCTCTTTTCTATTGGTCGAACCAGAACGTCTCTTCGATAATCAGACGGATGTACTGCTCGTCTTCGACCGCGGTGGGAATCTGGTTGGTCACGGCTTCGAACTCTGAATTGATCACGCCAGTTCCAACTGTTTCGTAACCGGCGTTTGTCCAAGCTCCGGAAACAAGATTGGTGGTTAGTTCGAGGTGGTAGGCAATGCCGCTCGCCGGATCGCTACGCCTCGGATAGACATAGCGCAACCCGTTTGTCCCGGCCTCGTCGATCCTTCCAAAGGTTGGAAGAATCCCTAGGCTGGCCGGGTTGGTCGGGTCGCCGCCCAGACCGTATTCGTAGAGGTTCCCGAGTCCGTCCCCGTCGTAGTCGTTGGTGGAGAGCGCGTCGGCACCGTCCAGTCCATGCTCTGCCGCCCAGTCGGCGTAGGGCGTTTCCGAAACGATGTCGTAGACCACGATGCGATCCTGCCCGTCGGGGCAGGCCGTTGCCAACTGCCGGCCGTCGGGTGAGATCGCCATGCCGTTCTTGCCCACGTTGTGACCCGTGTTCCAGATGGCCAGAGCCACCTCAGCCAGATAGTCGTCGCCGCTCAGCGGCGCGGCGTTGGCGAGGTCGACGCGGTAGATGTTGCGCCGATCGGGATTGGAGCCGTGGACATCCTGGACGTTCAGCCAGAGCGACCCGTCGACCGGGTTGATGGCCATGGCATCGTCGAGCGTGGAGACCATGGTGGGATCGATGTCGAGAAAGACGCGCTCCAGCGTTCCGCTGCTGTCGAGCCGCGAGACATAGGCTCGGGACGAGCCGTCCAAATCGGCGGATTCAAGAACCGTTCGTACAAAGTAGAGGTGACCGTCGAACTCGCTGGCATCGCCGCGCAGAGAGTCGTCGCTGCTTCCGCCTCCATCGTTCCAGAGGGCGGAGTAGGTCGGCGATGCGGCGGTGCTTGCCGCACCGACAATCCCGACCCCTTCGTTTGCGTTGCCGTCGATGCCCGAGTCGAACAGCGCCAGGTCGCCACCCGCGGCGAATCCACCGCCAAAGCCGTTTGGCACCAAAGCCAGACACTCCGGATCGTCGTCGCCGGAACCGCCATAATTGCCCAGGATCTGGGTGGCCGTGGCCGCGCCCAGAGGATCTTCGATCTTCCAGACCGCCGGGGCATAGTTGTAGGTCACATAGGCCGCGCCGGAGGAGTCGACAGCGACATCGGCCGGATATTTAAACACAGTCGAGGACCCATCAAGTGCCAGACGGCCGCTGTAGGTTTCGTTGGCAAGATCGATCGAATAGAGCCCCCACTTGGTGCCGCTATCGGTGCGGTTCACCAGATACAGCCGGTCGAATGCCCCGCCGGACTGCGAGGAGGGGTCGAAGGCGATGCCCCCCGAAACATTGATCTGCGTCTGGGCGGCATCGGTGACCGGGAAGTCTTTCCGCACCCCCAGCGCGTGGATGGTGTCGAACACGGTACCGTCGCCGACCGCCAGTTGCAGCATTTTCCCGCCGTCCTTCTGCACCACCCGCCAGTCGAATTGGGCGGAGGCGCTCAGGTTGGTGAACTGCATGGCATCGGCGGGATCGGTGTCGTCGACGAGCAAATCGCCTTCCGACCAGAGCACATCGAACACGGTTCCGTCCGCGGCGTTGAAGCCCGGCAGGGTGTCCACCTCGAAACGGCATTTGCGCAGATCCACATAGGCGGAGGCGTAGGTTGCACCGGTGTCGCTGGAGACCCGGATCAGGGTACTGCCCCCGTTGTCCAACTCCACTCGCAGCACATCGTCCCAGCCATAGAAGCGCATGGTTTCGATGCGGCTGGCCCCGGAACCGCTGACTACAAATTTACTGGCATGCGAATCCGTCTGCGAACCCGAGATGGCGTTGGTCACCACCAGGGAGCCGCCGGAGATCCGGTAGGTGCCCGTTCCGCCCGCATAGTGCGCCATGCTCAGCCGCTTGATCCGCACATCGCCGCCGGTCTGGTTGAATTCGCCATGACCCTGCGTTCCGACCCAGAGCCAGTCCGCGCCGCACTCGAAGAGGCCGTCAGCCACATTCACCGTGGCGGAGACCCCGGAGTCGGCGGCCACCTTGAGCTCGCGTCCACCCACCTTGCGGTAGGTTCCGCCGGTTTGGTTGAAGGTGAAGGTGCCGGTTCCCGAGCGGCCAAAGTGGTCGTAGTCGGCAAAGGTGGAGAGGGTTCCGCCGGAGAGGTTGTAGACGCTGTCGCCCGCGCCGCGCCCGAAATAGGTTCGGAAGCCAGCGGCTGGATAGGTTCCCAGCACCACGTTCCCGGCGGTCTGGTTGATGGTGGCCGTGGAACCGGCGAGGCTGCCCGCACCCAGAGTGGTTTCGCCCTTGACGACCAGATCGGCGGAAATTTCCAGCGTAGCCGAGGCAGCGCTGCCCACATCCAACGCCCCCACCCGGCCATCCGGCGCGGAGGAGGGCGTGATCCGGGCGGTGCCGGTGTTGATGAGGGCGTGGCTGGCGCTCCAGTCGCGGTTGGTGCGGCTCAGCGTGTTCAGCGGGTTGCCGACCACCCAGCCGGGGACGCCGCGGAAGTCGGCGTAGCCCGGAACCACCCAGTTGTTGGTGGCCAGCCAGAGGCCGTCGGTTCCCGACCACTCCACCGAATAGTAGCCGGATCCCGATCCCGGCCCCGGCCGCGCGGGGGGAGCCGCGAACGGAATGAAGAGGAAGGCGAACTGGGCAGATGACGAACCGGCCAATCCCGCGCCAGGAAGATCACGGTTCTCGACAATCCAGTGGTCGCCTTCGGGTTCGTGGGTTGTGAAGTCGTCGGTGCTGTAGCCTTCAAGCTCGGACGACACAATCAGGGTACCGTCGGCGGGCGAATAGCCGGCAATGTTCAGGCGGGTTCTTCCCTTTGCCAGCTTGGAAATCGAGAACCCGCCGGTTCCGGAAAGGATATGGCCGTTCCCATCCGCACGCCCCGCTACGATGCCAGCCGTTGAATAGGGAACATAGGCAAAGTTCAGGGGATCGCATTCCGTGCCAGTTCCTCCTCCGCCACTTCCTTTTTCGGCCATCTGCCAGCCCGAGCCGTCCGGCCAAGGGGAGGCCATCGCAAAATTGTTTTCGTTCTTTCCGCCACAGACCAGAAGAACGCCGTCCTGCATGCTGTTCTCACCGGGGATTTCCAAATTCCATACTCCCCGGTCGGCATCCGAAGCGGGCCAGTCCCCGCCGGGGCGAGCCAAAAGATTGGTGTCGCTGATCGTGCCTTGCGGTAGCTGCGTCAGGTTCTTGCCCAGGTGGATGTTTTCGCTTCCCACGAAGGCCCAGGTCGGCGACCCGTTCGAAATGCTGAGCAGACGGCCCGACTCCCACTTTCCAGTGAATGGAAAATAGGCCGCCGCCACATTGACATCCTTCTCCGATCCCCCGACCACGTCCGCCGTGGCGATAAAATAGTCGCCGTGGCTGTCGGTGGCGGCCTGAGCCAGATGGTAGTGGTTGGTTCCATCCAAATTGACGCGGCCGTTTTGCGCCACGCAGGCAATCATGATTCCATTGAGCAAATCGTCTTCGCTCCGGCTCCCGATTTTCACGTAATAGTCGCCGTTGCTGTGCTCCGCATAGCTGGTTGACCCGGGAGCCACCACCGAAAATGCGGAGGTGGACTGTCCGGCGGGAATCGAGACCGTCACGCTGCCCGGCCCGTTGGTGGTGTTGTTTTCAACTACAGTGATGTTTGCCGCCTGAATCGTCACCACATCTTCACGCGGGGAAAAGTCAAACCGCGAATCAAAATCGATGTTCAGGTCAAACTGATTTTCTGGATCGGTCAGGTAGCTGTTGTCGTGGGGACTGTAGCTTCTGGCGTGGATGACATCGTTGGGGAGGTCGAATTCCAGCAACCGGAAATGGTCGTTGTCGTCTTCATACTGGTAGTTGATGCACTGGATGAACACGTTGTGCCCATAGTCGTTCACTAACGTCAGGTGCGCCACGCCGTCGTTTGGATTCTTGGTGAAATAATGGCCATTGAGCACCAGGAATATCTGGTCGTTGTGGCTCACGAACTTGCTCCATTGCGAAGCGCCGCCGTTGGACACCAACCCCTTTTGCGAGTCACCGCCCCCTAGGGTCGCGTCCGGTTTAAGAAAGGCGTGGGTTGAAAGGATCGCGGGCAAGGTTGGATGCGCGTCCAGCATCCGCTGCGCCCAAAGCAGCTCTTCGTCATCCGCCATGTATTCGATGTTGATGTGGAGCCAATCCCTTCCACTCGCGTTGAAAACTTGGGCACTGCATAGTCCATGGGGTCCGGTTCCCGCATACCACGGGTCGCCCGAAAAACGAACCTCGCCAAAATAATTGGTGAACTTGGTAGTTCCCACATCCCTTGGCGGCGCATAGCCTGGCCCCTTTGTGTCGTAGTCGTGGTTTCCGATGCAGATGGAATAGGGAATCCCCGCTTCATCGATATAGTTCATCGCATCGTCTGCAACCGCCCACTGGGCGCTCGTATCGTCGTCAACCACATCCCCGAGGTGGGATAGGAAGGCAATGTTTTCGCTACCGACATGGTCGCGAATCCACTTCATCTCATTCTCAAACCTACTCGGATAGTATTGGGTCATCCGTTGCGTATCCGGTATCGCCGCGATCTTGAAAGAGGCGAAGCTACCCGTAGCCGCTAAAAGCGTCACTATAAATGCAATTGGTCTTTTCATCGATATTCTCCCAGTCCCGAGGTAAATTTTTATTCATCAATAAATATGTAAAAACATAGCAAGATGTGTCACCTCATGTCAACTCGAACCTGCGGGGAAACCATTCCGTTCTCTGATCTTACCGATCAGGGAATTTTAATTTCTAAACCAGAAATCCTAAGGCGGCTACGCAGCAGTGAATTAAGAATGAAGATTTAAGAATTAAGAATGGTCGGTCTGCGACAG
>WFRA01000306.1 GCA_015486775.1 Kiritimatiellales bacterium
ACCGATGGAGAAACGCATCGAAAGTCTCCACGACCTCGCCGGGCAGGAGTTCCCGGTAGCCCTCCACCAGACCGTGGGCGCGGTCGTACCCGTCCAGGTCTGGATGGGCGATGACGATGGGACGATCCAGCAGGATGAAATCATAGGCGATGGAAGAAACGTCCGTGACGAGGACGTCGGCCACCGCCAGCGCCCGCTGCACGTCCTGATCCCCGAAAACGTCGTCGTAGCGGCGCACCCGCCCCTGGGACGGAAGCGACGCCAGGAGATGCCACATGTGCCAGTGCAATTTCACGACGAACAGGGCGCCATGGCGTTCCAGCAGTTCGTTCAGCGCGCCGACATCGAAATCGTCGAAGGGCCAGAGGGTACGCACTGCCTCACGCCGCGGGTCCCAGGTCGGGGCGTAGAGGACCAGCTTGCGGAAATCGCCCAGCCGGGAGCGCAGACCCGCCCGCAACGTGTGGTGAGCGTCTGCCTGAAACAGGAAGTCGTTGCGGGGATAGCCTGTGACGGCGATGCGCTCCCGCGGAATCGCCAGGATGCGGGCGAAATGCTCCGCCATGAAATCGGACGTGGTGAAGAACAGGGTGTAGCGGGCGGTGTCCCCCATTATTTTTCGTCTGTCACGGGGGCGGATGCGCCGGTCGCCCAGGGCGATTCGCTTGAGCCCCACGCCGTGCCAGAGCTGGAAGATTTTCTTTCCGCGCGGGTGAACGTGAGGGAGTACGGTGTAGAGGTGGTTGTCCACGACCCAGGCCTCGGCGCGCAGGAGCATCCACACGCCACAGGGCGAGTAGCGCCAGGGACTGCCCTCCGGTGCAGGCTTCCGATACGGATGCACCCACACGGGGTGAAGTCGCCCGTCGCGCAACGCGGCTTCGTAGAGGTAGCGAGGGTTTCCGCCGTAGTTGTGGCCCGTACCACAGGAGAAAGCCACCAGGCCGGGTTTTTGCGGCACAAGGTGCGAAAGCGCCCAGGTGAGGGAGTAAAGCACCTTGAACAGCGCCAGTTGTGCGAGCCGGAAGAGCCGTCTACGGTTCTGGATCATTCGTCCCGCTCCTCACCGCGCAGGGTAGAAACGATCTCCCGCACGCACCGCTCGGTGCTATAGCCGTCAGGGTAGCGATGGAACAGCGGCAGTACCTTGGCGCGGCGCCAGCCCTGGGGATCGCCGCCCCGCAGCGCCTCCGCCAGAAGCGCTGAGAACCCGGCGTACGTCTCGCCGACCGGCCCCGGCAGCAAGTCCCGATACCCATCCACCAACCCTTGCTCGCGGGCGAACCCCTCCCGTGCCCGCTCCAGGAACAGCATGGGGCGATCCAGCAGGATGAAATCATAGGCGATGGAAGAGTAGTCCGTCACCAGCACGTCCGCGGCAGTCATGGCTTCCTGCACGTCCATCCCCCCAAAGCACTCCTCGTACCGGAAAATGCGCCGCCTGCCTCGTGGAGAGTCGGGGAGAACGAGCTTCTCTGCACCCCGGCGATGCAACCTGACGACCCAGACAGCCTCGTTCTCGGCCAATATCCGCTGCATGTCCGCCAGTTCCTCCTGGGAGAAAGGCCACCATTCTGGAGCGTGCCTGCTCCAGGTCGGGGCGTAGAGCACGAGCCTGCGGAACGGGACGGGGCACCGCCTCTCCACCTCGTGACGTGATCGCTCCCGCACTTCTTCGTCGAACAACACATCGTTGCGGGGGTAGCCGGTCACCCGGATTTTCTCCTTCGGGATGCCGAGGTAGTGGGAGAAGTGCCGCGCCATGTAGTCCGACGTGGTGAAGAACAGGCTCCAGCCTTCGACATCGCGGGCGAGGGAGCGGCGTTCGGCCTCGTTGGGCGAGAAACGGTTGTCCCCGGCCATGGTCTTGATGCCCACGCCATGCCACGTCTGGAAGATCTTCTTGCCACGGGTGGAGAAAAACGTCGGCGTGCGGGAATCGATCACCCAGCCCTCCATCCGCAGCAGGCACCAGAAGCCTCTTGGCGAGAGCCGCCAGATGTGGCCGGATACGGGATTCCCCCGATACGGCGTGATCCACCTGGCCTGGAAGCCTGGCATGGCCCGGAACGCCTCGTACAGCGGAGCGGGATTACCCCGGCAGTTCGGCCCCGTCACGCATGTGAAGACGATGAGCCCTTTCCGAGGGGGAAGCAGCGCCAGCAACGGTGCACTCAACGCCCGCGCCAGCCTGAAGACGGTCAGGCGTATCCGCCGCTTCAACTCGACCACATTCACGGTCATTTCACCCAGAAAGATTGCCCGCTGAGGTGAGGCATCCACTCCGTGGCGCAGAAAGTCACCACCCGTGCCACGTCGGACGGATCCAGGAGATCTGCATCCTTCTCGTCGGGGTAAAGCGCCCGGCGCAGAGCTGTGTCCGTCCGGCGGGGGACGACGGTGAAAGCGTGGATTCCGTACGGCTTCCCTTCCAACGCCGTGGTCTCCGTCAGAGCGACGAGGCCCGCTTTGCTGGCGGCGTACGCCCCCTCCCCGACGCGCCCGCCGCTGATGGAACTGGAGCCAATGTTGATGATGACGCCCCCGTTGCCGGACTCCACCATCGCCCGGAACGCCGCACGGGTGCAGTAGAACGCCCCGCTCAGGTTCGTGTCCACGATTTCCTGCCACTCCTCGTCGCCCATGTCGGCGAGCTTCCGCCAGCGGGCGGTGCCGGCATTGTTCACCATCACGTCCACCCGACCCCATCGCTCCAGCACGGCATCGAAAAGACGCTGCACCTCATCGGGGCGGGACACGTCCGCCTGAACCGCCATCCCGCCGATGTGCCGGGCCACGGTCTCCACTTCCTCGTCGCGGGCCACGACGGCCACCTTCAGCCCGCGATCCGCTAGCGATTCCGCCACTTTCTGCCCGATCCCGCGGCTGCCGCCGGTCACGATGGCGACCTGCCGGGAGCGCTCCATAGCCAGCCGCTCGGCGGTGTAGATGTCCGGCTTGTACGTGACCTTCCAGAAGAAAGGAGAGCCCTGCAGCAGCTTCACCCTGGCCCCGGCCCTGCGAGCCAGTTCCAGGCACTCCGTGCTGTGCAGCATCTCCTCCTCGGCGGCGTTTTCGTAGGCGCGCTTGAGGATTTCGTACCGGAACGCCTGCGGTGTCTGGCTGGCCCGGTAGAGCCGCCGATCCAGGCTCCGCTCCATGAACCCGTCGTCCGTCACCGCCAGCACCGTGTCCACCAGCGGCATGACCGTCCCCGCCGCTCCGTGCTCCCATGCCGCTTCCGCCAGCGGCCGGAAGATTTCCTCGAAGACGAACGGTCGCACTGCATCGTGGACGATGACCACGTCGGCCGGCGAAAGCGCCAGCAGGCCGTTACGGATGGAGTAATGGCGGGATTCGCCGCCCCGCACGATCTGCACCTTGCCGTCCAGGTGGAACCGTCGAACGAAATCCTGGAGCAACGGCAGGCCGTCCTCTGAAGTCGGCACGGCCACTTCCTGGATGAAATCGCTTCTCGCGAGGGTTTGCAGCGTGTAGACGATGAGCGGCCGATCGTGTACGACCCAGAACTGCTTGGGCGTCGGCGTGCCCATGCGTGTCCCGGACCCGGCCGCCGGAATGATCGCACTAACCCTCATAACACCTCCTGAAATCTTATTCCGGCTTTAAGGCATGACGCAGAGCCAGCCAGCCAGAACGAATTTGCTCCCGTTCCGCGATCACGATCAGGAGCGAGTACACCACAAGCACCGTGACGAATTTGGCGAAGAACACCGTCGCCGCGGGTCGGCCACGCCACACAGTCGATGCTGCTAAAACGACCGCCGTCCCAGCCGTCACGCCGACCAGGGGCCAAAACAGCAGGATCCGCCACGAGAAATCGACAACGTCACGGATCTTCCGGCTAAGAAGCACGGCTCCCAGCAAGACCATCAGATCGGCAGCTATCGCTACACCCACGATCCCCTTCCACGTACCCAACCCGATCACCGCTGGAACGAAGAAGAGCATCTGCCAGACCCGCACCTTCGTGATCACCATCGGTCTTCCCACGGCAAGGAGCAACTGGTGCATCCCGGCCATCATTGGGTCTACGGAAACATACACAATCATCAACTGAAACGTCAACGTCATCGGTAGCCATTTATTGCCCAACAACAGCCGGATGAACTCTGGGGCTGTCAGGATGAGCAGGAGTGCAAGGAGAAATCCGGTCCGTACCATCAGGCTCATCATCCGGAAGAACGCTTTGGAAAGCCGCAGACGGTCATCCTGAAGCCTGGCGAAAGTTGGCATGAAGACGGAGACGAGGGGAGTGGCGATCACCCGGCGCGGGTATCGGGCGAAATCGTAAGCACGGGAGTAGTAACCCAGCGGCGTCTTGCCCAGGAATGTCCCTGTCCAGAAATCGTCGAACCGATCCAGCAGGAATGCGAGAGAAGTCGCCCCCCACACAGCCCGCCCGTATCGCCAGAACCAACGGGCCACCTCTCCATTCCAGCCGAAACGCGGCCACCAACGGCGAAACACCAGCCAGACCATTACCCAGCGGGCCATCATGCCGCTGGCCCGTTCTCCCACCAGTGCCCAGACTCCAAACCCGCTCCACGCCATCCAGGGAGCGACCACGGTCATGGTGACTGACGCCACAACGTTGGTCAAGGCGATCGCTCGAAATTCCAGGCCCTTGTTCAGCAGCGTTTCCTGGACACTGTTGAGTCCTTTCAACGCTTCCACGCCCACCAACGCTGCCATTACGGCGGCAAGGGATGGCATATTTTGGTAGAATAGTGCCAGCAAAGGGATGGTAGCCAGCATTACGATGAGACTTGTGGTCAGAGTCGCCATGCGCAATGTGAAGTAAGTGGCGAGGGCTCCTTGATCTGCTTTGGAGCGGTGGATGAGAGCTTTATCCATGCCGAAAGCCCGCAACTGCCCTGCCAGGTTCAGGAAAACCATCGCTAGTGCCACCACGCCGAAATGCTCCGGCAGCAGCAACCGTGCCAACAACACTGATCTGATGAACCCCAAGGTCAGCGTGATCGCCGAAGCGGCGATGCTATACGCCGATCCCCGCACGACCTTTCCGGCAATTCTGTCGGAATCCATACGTCTCCCAAAAACTCATCGAGCGAGCTGACAATCCCCACTCCACGTCATAGCGGGTGGGATCAAACCCTCTTGAGGCATAATATTCCATCACCCTGGATCTCCCGTCCATGCCGGTTGCGGGTATCGATAGCCAGATTCCAGACTTGGCAACACCGCAGAAACGGCATATCATTCATCGTAACTTAACATTTTTGTTTAGGAACGAGGAGCGGCATGGATCGTACCTCTCCTTCGAATCGGCGCTTTCCCGCTATGGCATTCTGAGCCAGGTGCCATACGTTCTCACTTTTGCCACGCCTCACCGCAGCCGCCGGGTAACCCTGGGGGAGACGGAAATAGAGTTCCGCCAGCTCAAGAA
>WFRA01000307.1 GCA_015486775.1 Kiritimatiellales bacterium
ACACCCGGATCGGCAGCGCCTCGACCTTCGGGCTGGGCATCCAGGACGAGCTCTACCCCTCCGGCGCAGAGGCAATCCTCGGCGACCCCGCCTTCCCCGAACGAGCCATCAACCTCGCCGCCGACGGCGGATACCTGGCCTTCAAATATCCCCAGCGCAAAATCTTCGTCGACTACCGCCCCGGGCGCTACGACCTCGAACTGCTCGAAAACCTCAACGGCATGATGCTCGGCAGCTCCAAGGCCTACGATGCCCTCTTCGACGCCTACCGCCCTGAAGCCATCATTCTCAACACCCTGGACAGCAATGCCGCCCAGGGGCTGGTCACCCTGCTTGCGAGGGGGATCTGGAAGCTGGCCTACTTCGACGGAACCACCGCCATTCTCCTGCTCAACAAGGAGGAGCTTGCCCCCCTGATCAACAACAAGGAGGCGCAGGCCGCCGGACTGGCTAGGCTGGAGGCGGCCAAGGAAAAGTATGCCGCGAAAGTCGGCAAGGGTTGCCATGCCGGGAATCCGGCCGAGCTGATCGGCGCGGGCAAGATTTTCCTGGCGCTCAACCGGGTCGGGCAATCGGAGGAAATCTTCTCGCTACTGCTGCAGGGCAACGACAAGATTCCCGGCGCATGGATCGGCCTCGGCAACAGCCAGCTGATGCTGAAGAAGTTCGACGAGGCGGAGGAGTCGCTCAAAACCGCCACCAAGCTTTCCCCCAACAGCCTGCAAGCCTGGCTCAGCTACGCCAACGCCTGCAAGTTCGCGAAGAACACCGACGAATATCAGCGTGCTATCGAAAAGGCAAAGCAGCTCATCGAGAAAAACAAGGCCGACGAGCCCGAACCCGAGGCCACCCCGGAACCCGCGGCGGACCAGGAGCAGACCAACCAGTCGCTGGAAGACCTCACGGTTCCCGAATAGCCGGGCTTCCGATACAGTTCAGGGTCGGATCTTCGCCAAGAGGATCCGGCCTTTTTTTGTGGGCTGGTGGTCTTCGCCAAAAAGGAAGGAATAGGAAAAGAGGGCATAGCCCCGGGCGCACGAGGCCTCGGCCTTGTCGATCTGCGCAGCGACCTCGTCCGCATCGTTCTTGCAATTGATCCCCACCACGACCGACCGCCGGAACCCGCTACGCCCCGCCGCCTTTTTGATCGCCTTGAGGTAGCGGTCGAACGAAGCGGTTCCATAGTTCATCTGCACGATCCAGTCGACCAGCCCCCGCCGCACCCACGCGCCGGAATCCTGGTAGGCGCGGTTCTTCCCCTCGGTCGGGTTGCCCATCACACTCGCCGAAAGCAGGCAGCCCGGCCGCTCCCGCTGCATGGTGCCCGAGATTTCGCGCACCACGCGCGTCACCGAATCGCAACGGAACCTGCGGATCTGGCGTTTGGAGACCTTCCAGCCATAGCGGTCGAACAGCTCCGCCTGCGAAACGGGGTCGTAGGAAAAATCGGAGTGGCGCAGGATCTCCTCCTCCGAGGCGTCCGGATAGCGCTGGGCGGCCACGAGACGGTAGTCCTCCGGGTAGCGGATATAATCCAAATGGATACCATCCACATCGTATCGGCAAAGCTCCTCCACAATCCCGCACAGATGCTCCCGCACCTCCGGTAGCACCGGATTGACAAACGCATACCATCCAGAGGTTGGAAGCATTTTTTGCCCCAGCGAATCGACCATGAACCAGTCCGGATGCGCCGTCCAGAGTTGCCCCGCCTCCGGCGGCGGATCATCCAGCCCCTTCCAACCCGGTAGCACGTTCATGTAGGCGTGGATACGCAGATTGGAAGCGTGCGCGGTGTCGATCGCCAACTGGAGCGGATCCCAGCCGGGGTCGGTTCCAAGAGCCGGAAGCTTTCCGCCGGAGAGTTCGAAGGCCCAGGGCTCCAACTGGCTTTTGTAGAACGCGGTCCCGTTCCCGCGGATCTGGAAAAAGAGATCGGTGAAGCCGGCCGCGGCCACGTTCCCGACAATGCGCCGCACGTCCTCGGGCGTGGTGTAGTCGAAGCGCGTCACCCACAGCGCGCGGATCCGCGGCTCCACCGGACGGCAGGGGCGCAGGGTCAGCCGGACAACGACCCCCAGGACCCCGGCGGCCAGCAACAGCAAAACCA
>WFRA01000308.1 GCA_015486775.1 Kiritimatiellales bacterium
GGCTAAAGAGTGTGCCGTTCTGCTGGAGGATGGAGTTATTCGGAAGGTGGGTTCCCCTTCCGGTTTCGGTGCCGAGGAAGATTGCGAGGTCATCGATGGAAAGGGATGCTACCTTGTGCCGGGCTTCATCGACCTGCACACGCACGGGGTTCATGAATATTTGATTGACAATAGTCCCGAGGATTTGGAACGGATGTGCGAAGTGCTTCCGCGCTATGGCGTGACCGGGTTTCTTCCGACGGTCTGCCCGCGTCCGAAGGGGGAGGATGCCGAATTCCTGGCCACGCTGGCCAAGGTGGAATCGCGCGGCTCGGCCATGCTCGGATTCCATCTCGAAGGGCCGTTTCTGACCATTACCGGCGCCCTTCCCAAGGAGGCGCTGGGCGGCAACGATCCGGAACGGGTCGAGGCGCTCATCGCGGCAGCCGCCCCGTACCGGGCGGTGTTCAGCATCTCCCCCGACTTCGAGGGTATCGGCGACCTGCTTCCGATCATGCGCGGCAATGGTACGCCGATCTTCATGACCCACACCAAGGCGGATGTGGAGCAGACAAAGGCCGCCATCGAGGGCGGGGCACGCCATGCCACCCATTTCTACAATGTTTTCTACGCGCCTGATGAAACGGATCCCGGAGTCCGGCCCTGCGGGGCGGTGGAGGCAATTTTGGCCGATGAGCGCGTGAGCGTGGACTTTATCCTCGACGGCGAGCATGTCGATCCCGTGGCCATCAAGATGGCGCTGCAATGCAAGGGGGAGGGGGGCGTTGCACTGATTACCGATAGCAATATTGGGTCGGGGCTTCCGCCCGCCCGCTACATGTTTGGGCAGGACGAGGTGGAGATCAAATATCCCGGCGGCCCGGCGCGCATGACGGAAAACTCGCGCTTCCCCTGCGGGCTGGCCGGTAGCGGCCTGACGATGGACCGCGTGATGCGCAATGCGGTGGAGCGGCTCGGGGTCGAACTTGCGCAGGCCGTCCGCATGGTCAGCGCCAATCCGGCGAAGGTGCTCGGCCTTGAAAACCGCAGAGGGCAGATCGCGGAGGGCTTTGATGCGGATCTGGTCTTGCTGAACCAAAATTTGGAAGTGGAACAAACGTGGGTGGCCGGAAAGACTGTGTTTGTGCAGGGAGAAGGTTAGCCGCAAAGAATGCAGAAAACGCAAAAAAGGAAGAGGATTGCTATGTCTAATTTTACATTTGAACCGGCGGGGTTTATTCCGTTTAAAGATAAAGAGGTGATCAAACGCTGTCGTGCGATCACGCGCGAGGAGATTTGCAACCATCCGAATCCGGATTTCAACATTCAGGTGGTTAAGGATGAGGATATGGTATTTCTGTGGTTTGGCGATCTGATCGCCAGGCTCAAGAACGCCGATGATAACGGAGAGCGAATCGTGATGATCCTGCCCAATCCGTGGCCGGGCTACCGTCATGTGGCTCGGATTCTCAACCAGTGCAAGATCAGCTGCAAAAATCTCTGGGCATTTGCAATGGACGAATATGCCGACCAAGATGGCAACGTTGCCCCGGAAAGCTGGGATCTGGGTTTTGGCCATGCCATGCTGAAATATTTCTATTATGAACTCGATGAGGATCTCCGTCCGCCTCGGGAGCAGTTCTCCGTGTTCAGCGACTTTAAAGATGTCGGTGACTACAGCAAAAAACTGGCAGGGCTTGGCGGTGCAGACATTTGCTACAGCGGCCCCGGCTGGACCGGGCACCTAGCCTTCATCGAACCGGATTCGCCAGAGCTGCAGGCTCCGCTCGAGGAGTGGAAAACCTTCGGCGCAAAGATCGTAACGCTCAGTCCTTTCACCATCGCTCAGAATTCGTTGCACGGATGCTTCGGCTTCAGTGGCGACCTGACCGCCGTTCCACCTAAGGCGGCCACGCTGGGACCCGCCGATGTGATTGCGGCAAAACATCGCTTCGACACCCATAGCATCACGGTTGGTGGTAGCCTCAATTCCTGGCAGCGGTTGACAACCCGGCTCGTCCTGCACGGGCCGGTTACACCCCGGTTGCCTGCATCGATTCTCCAGACCCTGAGAACGGATGTTTATGTAAGCGAAAAAGCAGCCATGAACATTGAGACCAACTGGGATATTGGATATTAGCCCTCCCGACCGGCGTTTTAATGTCGGAGTTTTCCCAACGAATGTCTAGATCCATGAAGATTGTTGTTGCCACAGACTCTTTCAAAGGCAGCCTGACCGCGGAGCAGGCCAGCGGAGCCATTGCGTCCGCAATTGCGGAACATCTGCCGGATGCCCGAATCGTTGTAAAACCCATGGCGGATGGCGGGGAGGGAACCGCCCGGGCGTTGATCGCCGCATGCGGCGGGAAATGGGTTCCTTGCCGGGCGATGGGGCCGCTACCGGAAATGGAGGTCGAGGCAGGTTTTGCGTGGTTCGGGGAAACCCGCACCGCGCTGGTGGAAATGGCCTCTGCCAGCGGCATCGAGCTTCTGGAAAAGGAACAGCTTAATCCACTTCAAACAACCACCTATGGAACGGGTCAGCTAATCAAGGCCGCCCTCGAAATGAAGCCGGATGAAATCCTGCTGGCGGTCGGCGGTAGCGCGACGGTCGATGCGGGGATTGGTGCCGCCATGGCGCTGGGCTGGAGGTTTGCCGACGCGCAAGGCCGCTCCATTGGCCTGGGCGGCGGCGAGGTTGGGAAAATCCGGAAAATTATCCCGTCGGCTGACGGGGTGCGCTGCAAGGTAAAGGTGCTGTGCGATGTGGACAACCCGCTCTGCGGGCCGATGGGTGCCGCCGAGGTTTTTGGACCGCAGAAGGGTGCCGATCCAGAGATGGTGCGATTGCTGGATTTGGCGCTGGAAAAACTTGCGTGCCGGATCAAATCCGATCTGGATGTGGATGTCCGCAATATTCCAGGGGCTGGAGCAGCTGGCGGGCTGGGTGCCGGGGCGGTTGCGTTCATGGGGGCGGAAATTGTTTCAGGGATTGGAACACTCATTCAAGAGAGCGGCCTGGAACAGGATTTGGAGGATGCCGACTGGATTATCACCGGCGAGGGGAAGTTCGATAGCCAGTCGCTCAACGGCAAGGTGGTCTCCGGTATTGTGCAGGCGGCTCGCCGGACAAATACGAAGGTCGCCGTCATGGCCGGGGACGTCCGGCTCGGACGGGATGCCTATCGCGAATTTGGTATCGAGACCGCCATCGGCTTGAAGAGAGAGGGAATGACCACTGAGTATGCGATGCGAAATAGCGAAAAACTGCTCAGGCAGAGCGTCCGCGAGTTTGCGGAGGCAACTGGGATATTGGGTAGTTGGAAAAAGAAAAATTGGTAGGATTACAGGATGGAGATAAAATTATGAGTACGTTGAAGGCTGGTTCGGCACAGGTTGATATTACCCCGGTGGATTCGCAGTTTTTGTTCGGCTATCCGCATGTGGAGCGCTACAGCACGGGGGTTCACGATCCGTTGCTGGGTTCGGCGCTCTATCTTTCGGACGGCAAGACGGAGGCGCTCTTCTGCGCGAACGACATTATCTTTGTCGGCAAGGCATCGGTGGCGCGGGTACGAAGCCGGATCGAGGAGAAAACGGGAATCCCCTCCTCCAACATAATGGTCACCGCTTCCCACACGCACTCCGGTCCCATTACGGTGGACTATCTGAGCAACGCGGCCGATCCGGTTGTTCCCAAGACCGATCCTAAATATCTCCAATTGCTGGAAGACCGGATTGTCGAGGCGGCCGTGGAGGCGGTTCGTTCTGCGGAGCCAGCAGAAGCTGGCCTAGCGGTTGCGGATGCAACCGGCGTGGGTACCCATCGGCACGATCCGAACGGGCCACGCGATCTAAATATTCCGGTGCTGATGGTTCGGGCAAAGGAATCGGGCACGCCCATGGCTTGTATGCTGGTCTGCGCGATGCACCCAACCGTCATGCACGAGGACTCAAAGCTGGTCAGCGGCGACTTTCCCTCCATGGCTCGACAATATCTTCAAGAAAAGGTTTTGGGTGCCAAGTGCCCCGTACTCTATCACATGGGCACGTCCGGAAACCAAAGTCCGCGGCATGTAACGAAGGCCAACACCTTCGACGAAGCTGAACGGCTCGGTGCCATATTGGGTGCCGCCGTCGAGTCCGTGCTGCCCGGTATCGAATATTCGGATGAGATCGCGGTGGGATGCCGTTCAGCCCTGATCGACGATCTGCCCCGTAAAACCTTCCCCCCGCTCGCCGAGGCACAAACCCGTTTGGATGTGGTGAATCAGAAAATGGCCGGTTTGCGCGAGCAAGGCGCTTCGCGGCAGGAGATCCGAACGGTCGAGTGCGATATTTTCGGTGCCGAGGAAACGCTGGTGCTTTCTCAGGCGGCGGCGGAGGGGCGCCTAGAGGAGGCTTGCCGATCTTGCTTGCCCGCCGAAATCCAGATGATTGAGGTCGGCCCATGGCGTTTTGTCGGTTGGCAGGGCGAGTGTTTTGTCGAATTTTCGTTGGCGGTAAAGGCGCAGAGCCCAGACACCTTTATTATCTCATTGGCCAATGGCGAGATGCAGGGCTACATGGTTACTCCCGAAGCGGTCGAACAAGGCTGGTACGAAGGGGGGAATGCAATTTTTGCTCCCCAAGGCGGATCGGTTTTCGTGGAAAAGACATTGGGTCTTCTGAAAGGAAGCTAGCCATATTTTCCCGCAGATAACGACCTATTGGCCGCCCTTCGCCGTGATGGAGTACGCCTGAGTCAGGTTTCCAATGATTGGAAAAACTTTTCCAAGGTCTGGAAAGCCGTCTGTTCAAAAACCTCCGCGATACAGGTTGACGACTCCAAAAACGTTATATTATAACACTATCGAACATAAAAAAACAATTGCGGCGGGGTGGCGGAGGAACTGCCGTTAAAGACGACCCCGACCTGTCGGCGAGTTTGGCTGGGTAGAAATGTTTTAAGAAAATGGATGTAAACAGGAGAAACGGAGATGGGAGAGAATAAAAATGTAGTGGTGGCGCAGTCGGGCGGACCAACGCCGGTGATCAACAACTCCCTGCGAGGAGTCATAGAAGCCTGTCGCGATTACCCGTCCAAATTCGGGGAAATCTATGGCGGTTGGCACGGAATTGAAGGTGTTCTTCAGGAGGAACTGATCGAGATATCGGCTCAACCCCAGAAAGAGATTGATCTATTGGCTATAACGCCTGCTGCAGGAGCGATTGGCACATGTCGCTATAAGCTGTCGGAAGATCGCCAGGAAGATTTTGAGCGGGTTATCGAGGTATTCAAAGCGCATAATATTGGCTATTTCTTTTATATTGGCGGCAATGACTCGATGGATACTGCCAACAAATTGTCCAATTTAGCTGAAGAGAGAGGGCTGGATCTTACCGTTGTGGGCGTTCCAAAAACGGTTGATAATGATGTGGGCGATCAGGAGATGACATACTGCGACCATACTCCCGGTTATGGCTCAATCGCTCGTCATTGGGCTTATACAATCCAAAATGCCAATCAGGAAAGCATCGGTTGTTGCACGCACAATCCTATCATCGTCATGGAGGCCATGGGTCGCGGTACAGGTTTTATTCCAGCCGCTGTCCGATTGGGAGACCCAAACCGTGAAATGCCTTTGCTTATTGTGATGCCGGAAAAGAAAATCCCTATTGAGCAAATTGCCGATACCGTCAGCGACAAGCTCAAACAACACGGTCGTTGTATTGTTGTTATGAATGCCGGGCAACATTTCGAACCTTCCGGAGGAAAAGATGCCTTTGGGCATCCCGACGGCCTTACTGTTTCCGGGCGTACACAAGGCTTATTTCTCACTAAATATTTGAGTTCAAAGAATCTTTCCAAGTATGGGCCGGCTTTGTGCAACGCCTGGGGAATCGAGCAGCGCATGGTATCGGCGCTTGCCTCCAAGGTCGATCGAGAAGAAGCCTTTCTCGTTGCACGGCATGCCGTTGAAATTGCCATCAAGGACGGAACGGGCTGGATGTCCACCATTGAGCGTAAGCCCGGAGATACCTATCAAGCGTATTACGACAAGGTCTCGTTACCTAAGGTCGCAAACTCTATACGCGAGGTGCCGAAGGAATGGATCACAGAAAATGGGTATGATGTGACCGACGATTTCGTTAAATACGCCCGGCCTCTTATCGGTGAAGAATGGGCAGAGGTGCCGCTTGAAGGCGGTATCCAGAGATTTGCCCATTTCAAGAAAGTTTTCGCGGAAAAACGGTGTGCAGCGTATGTGCCGATGATGTACCGGCCATAGGGGAAAACAGATCTATCCGTAAAGCAG
Source organism: Kiritimatiellales bacterium (assembly GCA_015486775.1). Taxonomy (GTDB): domain Bacteria; phylum Verrucomicrobiota; class Kiritimatiellia; order Kiritimatiellales; family Pontiellaceae; genus Pontiella. Next base: position 6,279 of record WFRA01000308.1, read on the forward strand.
GCTGGCTCGGGGGAAACAGAGGGTTATGCTTTCGCAAAAGCCTATGCCGCCGGACTCGAGCGCGATGGAGGAATCTTGATTACCTTGGGATCCGCGCAGGTGGCCTACCGATGGAGCAAGGTGTCCTGATCCCCTTCCGGAGTCTGGAATTATCCGGGGAACCGAAACTTGGGTTAGGTTCAATACCAGAGTCGCTTGGGACTCGTCGGGAAGGTGCGGATTCCGTTTTTGTCCATGTACGCCCCCACGGGCAACTTGCGCAGGTTGTCTAGGTGCTCGAAGAGCCACTCGTTCGAGGCCTTGTGCTGGACGATTTTGCCGCGCTCGTCGGTAACGGTGACTAGGTAGCCGTAGGGTGCCTGGCCCCGGTGTTCCTGCCCTCGCTTGTGCTCATCCTCAATCAGGTAGTCCGGCAGGTCGATGGTCTTCCCTTCAAGTTCGTATGCGCCGTTTTCTTCCGCCGGCGAAAAGGAGCCCGTTTGGCGATCCAGCAGGATGTAGCGGTTTCCATAGGGGATGATCTCGCGTCCAATAGCAAACAGTTCGACCTTGAGACTATGGTTGTACTTCCCCGCGCTCGTTTGCTTCAGCCGAACCTTGGCGCGATACTTGTAGCCGGTTTTGTATTCGGGGGAGCGGGAGGAACTCGCGTAGGCGGAGGCGTCGATCGAAATGATCCGATCCATTTTCTTGCCGAAGTCAATCTTGAATATCGGTGGCCTGACCAGTTCGACATATTCGCGATCCGCCGGGGAAAGCCGCGCCAAAGGCAGCTTCACCTGCTTTCCTCTGGCTGTTTTCAGCACGACGTTCTTGCCGATTACGACAATATACTTGGCCTTCAGGCTTTTCCCGTCCGGCAGCGCCCATGTACGCAGGACCGGCGGCTCCGGTTTCCACGACGGAACCGCTATGACGGGTTCCGGGCTTGCCGCGGCATGGGTTCTAGATTTCTTCGCGGGGGAGGGGGCGTAGTCGCAAAACACCGGCCCGTTTGTAAGATCCACTTCGCCGGGAACCAGATCCCTGTAGATGACGTCCAGAAGATCGTGCGACGGCTCTGCCGTCTTGAACGCGGGAAAGGTCGGTCCGCCGCCCATCGTGCGCATGGGATATTTCGCCCCCTTCTCCTGGATGGCGACCATGAAGCAGCCCACCCCGCCGCCGTCGGTCATGAACACCTCCATGTCGTGCGGGACACCGGGTTCGAGGGTGATCCAGTCGCCCACGGTTGCCCAGTTGTCGCCGAGGAAATATTTCCGGTCGTCCGCCGAGGAGGACTGCCAAAACTCCCCTTCCGTCTGTAGCCAGCCCGAGACCAAAACCAGTTTTCCATCCACCCGGATGGCCATCGTTCCATTGCCGTTGGCCACAAAGCGGAAGGTGATGCCATCCTTGTGCACCAACTGCCCCTTGTAGAGCGTTGCCCAGTAGCCGCCATCGGTGTCCGGCTCTCCGAAAATGCCGGGCACCAGCGCGGAAATCATCGGCGGAATGACAAAGCAGGTTGCGTAGCGTTTTTTAGGCGACCGGTAGTAGCGGGCCAGCGAAGATTCCTTCCAGCCGCTTCTGAGGAACCTCCGCGCCGCGACCTGGTACTCGGGGCCGGAGAAGGGAATGGGACGCCCCTTCCTGTCGCGCTTGTAGTCGTAGAAGGTGCCGACAAAGTCGTTTCCGATGGTTTGCCCGCTTCCGAAAATCGTTGTCTCCTCCAGGTCGGGCATCAGGTCGAACCCGATGTTGCCGTCGCCGAGCCCCTCGGACATTCCGGACATTTCCGGAAGCTGGATGTCGGGCATGCTGGCCTTCTGCACCTTGGTGACAATGCGCGTGGTAGGTTTGGGCTTGGAGGATTTCTTCACCTTCACCTTGGGCTTCTTGAGCTTCATCTTTGGGCGCTCGACGGCCTTGGGCGGAGTAAACTCCACCTCCTTCTGCTTTACCACCGTGAAGACCACAAACACACCAGCGAGAAAGAATAGCGCCGCATGGATCAGGATGCTGATCAAAACCGCAGTGGGGGTTCCCTTGGTAACTTTCCGATCTTTGGAACTTTTTTTCTTCATGTCGGCTTCCCGCTAGTGCGCTAACTTTCTAATAGTGTTGTCGGGGAACCAAGCCTCCTGCCCCTAGCCAAAGAGGCTGGTTGAAAACAACCAGCCTCACTTTTCCCGAGCCGGACTGTCGCACTCGAATCCGCGTTACAGACGCAGGCGGCGAAGGAACGCCAAAGCGGTAGCCGATAGGGCAAAAAGACCCAGCGTAGCCGGTTCGGGTATGGTGGCCTGAAGTTCGGTTATGCCTCCGCCGACATCCACCAACTCAGTGCTCCAGCCGGCAGCAACAGATGAAGCGGAAAGATGGCTTAGATTAGTAAAAGTTCCGCCAGATGACATCAATGTATAGGTTCCATCTGCTGTTGCACCCATAAAGGACAAGTCAATCGTAGTGGAATCTTCCAATGTGATGTCGCCATCGACAGCAATTCCGTCGCCAACACCGGAGGCACCATTAAGCACAAATTCAAACAAACTTGTAGCGCCAGCGGAATGCTCTAGAGTTCTAATGTCACCTGTTACGTTGACTTGAGCGTCGGAGCCTACCATTTTGAACTTAAAATTACTGTCCCAACCCCTAAGATCGGTAGCAACATTCAGGACTGCATCGCCACTGATCACGAATTGTCCAGTGCCGGCACTTTGACCGATCATAAGAGAGTTGGGATTGAAAGTTCCGCCGGAAAGATTCATCGTGCTATCGGAATTTTTTCCGATGATTACATAGTCAGTAGTAGTAAAAGTGCCGCCTGTCATATTGATTGCGCTAGCACTACCAGCATAATAGCTGGATGCAAAACTTGTCGCATTTACGGATCCGGCTGAAATATTTAAATTGCCAGTTCCATATCTTCCTAATGCTGTAGCGGCCTGCAGAGCGAGAGTACCACCTGTCACGTTGACTGTACCCATAGCATTATCCTGCTCTCCAATGTATGTAGAGGCAGTCCCTGTAAGATTGCCCCCTGTCGCAATTTCAAGCGACCCTGTGTTACCGCTGAGACGTCCGACACGCAAATATTTAACGGTGTGCGCAGCGTCCAAAATGGGGGACTCACCTGCGGTTGCCGTATCCACCACGGCAATGTCACTCGCACCGGGAAGCGTGTCGCCACTCCAGTTGGTCGCATTGGTAAAAACCTGATCTGAAGCATCATTATCCCAGGTTCGCGTTGCAGCCTGAGCCGATAACGCAGTCAACAAAAACGACAAAACAAACAACTTTGTTATTTCACTATTTTTCATACCTTATTTCTCCTTTGTTTATTATTTAACCATTCAACTAACCGGTTGCTGGCGAGATCCAACAACCGGGCGATCACATGTAGCTACCTATTCCTCCGAAATCACCTTGAAGAAGGCTTGGGCCGAATCGACCGCCGTCGTGACAGTTGTGCTTCCATCTTCCTCGCCGGGGATGCCGGACTGGTTGGTGCTCCAGGTTGGATCCAAAGCGAGGTCGCCCTTCTCCAAAAGCGCATAGTTGAAGCCATTGGCCGTAGTCCATGTGAGAGCCATGCCGGGGGCACCCAGGTATTCCACCGCAATGTCCCCGATGGCTGGTGGCTGGGATGGTGAAACCACATTGATCCCTTCTTCAATCTGGACCGTGTTTACATGGAACAGGCTCGCCGCCAACCCGGTGTGTGTGCCAAAATCTAGACGGACGACTGTTGTGGAGGCTTCGGCCGCAGCGACCCTGTTGGTCGTGTAAAGCAGGATTCCATTCAAATAGAAGCTGACCGTGTCGTTGTCGCCGAAGGATCCGGGAGTCTCCGGTTCGACGGTCATCTGGAGGTTGTTATAATCGTTTGTCAGAGTCCCGGTGGTTATCTCTTCGTAGCCGCCGCCCGGCTTGGAAAGAAGCAGGTTGTCCTCGGAGGCCGGGGCGTGCGGTCCGCCCCTCAAATAGAGCCGGAACGTACTGGCGCCATCGTAGAGCCTCACCAATTCATAGCCGGCAGCCTGGGAATTCACGGTGCGGGCAATGTAGGTCAGGGTATAGCCGTTTGTTTCGATGTTCCCCTTGTCGAAGGTTCCGTGATAGTATCCGCTTCCTGCATCGGCAGGGCTGTCGAACGCCCACGCATAATAGCTGGTTCCGTTGTACGTTTCGTTCGTGTAGTAGCGGGTTTGACCGCCGGTGCCGCCGGACAGGCTGAATCCCCAGTCGCCAGGGGCACTGAACCCGTCTGCCACAAACTTGGCCAGAACCGGTGTTTCAACCACATGGATTCCATCTTCCAGCCGAACCGTATTTACATGGAACAGACCCGCACTTGCCGAGGTGGAAGCGTCGCCAAACTCGACTCGGATGGTTGACACCTCGGTGCCGACATAAGCCGCATCGACCCGGGTACTCGTGTAGATCAGCACGCCGTCCACATAAAAATCGAGTTCATCGTCGTCGCTGTAGACTCCGGGGGTCTTCGGTATATAGGCCACCTGGAAGATGTGGTAGCCGTCGGATAGATTCATGCCCATTATTTCCGTAGAGCCGGAGCCGGGGGTATCAAGCCACACCGAGCTATTGGCACCATTGTACTTGAAATACACGCGGTACTGCCTTCCGGCATCCAGCCACCTCAAGCGATGGTGCCCGAGACCCACAGCCGTGTCGGTGCGGGCAATGTAGGTGAGGGTGTACCCATTGGTTTTCATGTTCGCGATCGAGGTAGCGTCGTCAATGGACTGATAGTAGCTTCCCTTATCGGTTGGAGGTGAATTCATCGCCCACGCATCATAGCTGGTGCCGTTGTACGTTTCGTTCGTATAATAGCGGGTTTGGCCGGGGGTGCTGTCGGTCAGGTTGAATCCCGAGATGCCGGGGGCATTCACTCCATCGGCCACGAACTCCGAGATGATGGCTGCATTTGCAACCCCCGAGAACAGCAGTGCGGCCAGCACTGTGCGTGCGATCCTACTCGTTTTCTTCATGAATCACTCCTCCTTGTTGATTGACCTACTCTGATTAATGTCAGACATGTTATTCTGCCACCTTCGCCGGGTCAACCTTTTTTTATTTTTTTTGAACGGCGCAAAAACGGCCGTTCGGGGAAACATCATTTCACTAGAACCCTGAAGAACTCCGCCGGCACGCCGGCTTCCAGATAGATCGTCGCGTTGCTGGCGGTGGTCGTCGCATAGTCTTCGACGTTGGTGACGACAAAGGGGCTCACCCCGTCGTCCGAATGCGGAGGCTGCGCCCAGCTTCCGTCCACCAGGTTCGTGGTGGCCTGTGGAACATATTCCGCCGATGGCAACGCAGAGGTGTCGATGGCCACCTTTACGATATTGCTGGCGGAAAGAAGGGTGTAGCCCACCGGGACTGCGTTATCAGGAAGGAAGCGGAACGAAAAGAGGTCGGCATTGGTGATTTCAAACCGGAGCTTGACGGTCTGCCCTTCGAGGGCGCCCACATCCGTGCCGCCGACCCAGCCCACATCCGCATCGGTATCATCGCCCGTCAGCGCCACGGCATCCGCCAGCGCATACCCCGGGATGGCATCGCCGTCGGCATTCTGGATCTCAACCTTCACGCTTCCGCCCGCGCGGGCCCGGTAGTTGAGGCGCAGCCGATCCCCTTCGAAGGTGAGGGGCTTGGTGACCATTTCGCCCGCGACCCCATTGGTTTCGGAGAGCGCGACAAATCCATCCAGGCGCAGGGAGTAGCGGCGCAGGTGGTTGGAGGTCGA
>WFRA01000309.1 GCA_015486775.1 Kiritimatiellales bacterium
GAACGATGTCCGGCGAGGCTTCGTGGACGGTGTGGCCGGTTTGTTGCAGCCACTCCAGCCCGTCGCCGGTCGATCCGGTTTTCTTGTACGATGCCCCGCCGGTGGCCAGCACCACGCTTTCGGAACGGAAGCGCCCCCGGTCGGTTTCGACCCCGACTAGGCTGCCTTCCTCCACCAGCAACCGTTTGACGTGGGTTCCCAAATGGATCTCCACCCCGTTTTCGTGCAGGTATTCTTCCAAGGTCTGGATGACATCGGAGGCCTTTTGGGTGTTTGGGAAAGCGCGTTTGCGCTCTTCCACCACCAGCGGCAACCCGCGCTCCGCAAAAAAATCGAAGGTCTCCTGCACGGCGAATCGCGAAAAGGGGGAAAAGAGAAACCTGCCGTCGCCGCCGAAAGAGGAGAGGAAGGCACGGGTGTCGAACTCGGCGTTGGTAATGTTGCAGCGTCCGCCGCCGGTCAGCTTGAGCTTTTCGCCCAGCACGCGGTTTTTTTCCACCAGCAGGACACGCCGTCCATATTCCGCCGCATGGCCCGCCGCCATCATGCCGCCCGGTCCGCCGCCCACCACAACCACATCAAAATCTTCCATACCCGGAGAGTAGCAGGCGGGACACCTGCGATACAAGCGTGACCGCTCGCGCGGAAATCTTTTGGAAAGTAGGGCATCCGTCTCGGTTGCCCAAGCAGGCAGGATGCCTGCGATACAAGCCGAGTCCGCCCGCGCGGAAATCTTTTGGTGCAACAGATGGGCGCCGCAGAATCACGGGATTCCTTCTTTGTTCGGCGGGCTGGGTTCGGTACCCTGTTGTTCCAAAACTGGAGAGGATTATGAAACGGATGGGATTGGGAGGATTGCTGGCACTGGGGTTCGCGTTGACGGCGGGTGCCGACCCGGGGTTTATCGATTTTGAGCAAAACTGGATCTTCCCCAGGGAGTTGGGCGGAATGAAATACAGAACCGTCGAGAAATACGAGGATGCCAGCCTCGGCTACAGCGTGTTCTATCGCGAGCGAAGAACCTCTTTCGAGGCCGAGGTCTCGGTCTGCAACTTGGGCTACGACCCAATCCCCGACGGTTGCAAGGGCGAGGCCATTGATGCGGTGCTCAAGGGCGTGGGCAGCGAGCTGGAGTGGCAACAGAAAAACGGCAAGATCAAGCGGCTGAAAAAGCGGGGAAGCGCCGTGGTTCCCAAAACCGGCGATCTCCGGTTTGCCTCCGTGGTCTATGAATATGAGGAAAGCGGCCGCGCGGCAACGCCGGAGATTCTCTCCACCTACCTGACCGGCACCCACAACCGCTTCATCAAAATCCGCTTTAGCTTCAGCAAGGCGGACGGGGCAAGCGCGAAGGAAAAGGAGACGCAAATGCTCGCCCAGATCACCAAAATGCTCACCACCCCGGCGGACGAAAAGGAGCTACTGCTCGCCTCCTGCTCCATCTTCCTCGACGATCCCGCCAGCTATGGCGGCCGCATTGCCGCGCGGTACCTGATGGCCAAGGCGCAAGCGATGGACGACCTCAACGTCTACACCTCCCTCTTTGTCTGGCCTACCGGCTACTACTCGAAACCGAAGAACGCCAACCTGCTGATTGCCGGCTATTTTGCCGGCATGCTACAGGTTGTCGTTCCGCAAGACCTGCCCGAGGGCGGCGAATACGAAGCCTTTCTGGCCATGCTCAAAACCTACGACACCCTGCACAAGAAGGAGCAGATCGAGTCCATCGAAAAGTTCGACGAATGGCTCAAAGCCCCTGACAAGAAAGCTCTCTACGAAAAGCTGCTTACGGTTGAGTAGGGTTTCTCCCCGCCTAGATCGGATACCCCACCAACGGAAAGTATACAAATAAAGTCAGGAAACGAACTCTCCTGACTTTAGTGAGATGCTGGCCCTGTTTTCCTACACGCCGTAGACCTTGGCGAGGGTGTCGGAGATGTCATTGACCTTGACCGATCCTTTGGCGGCTTTGCGGAGGCCGACGAGGCAGATGGGGCACATGGTGGTGATGTTGTCTCCGGCTTCCTTAAGTTGCTCGATGCGGTTGCCCGCAATGCGGTGCGATTCGGAGGGGAAGAGCGATTCAAGTGGTCCGCCGCAACAATGCGTATTCTTGCCGCAAAGCTCGGGCTCGTTCATGGTCACACCGGCTTTTCCAAGCAGTTTGCGGGGTTGGTCGACAACGCCTTCCTGTCGAGCATAGAGGCAGGAGTCGTGCAGGGTTAGTGCGTCGCTGAGCTGCTGCGTGGGTTCGATGTCGCTTTCGGCGAGTACTTCGAGATAGCTTTTCACTTCGATGTCGAAGCCTTTCACGAATTGCGGATAGGCGGTGCGCAGGGTGTGGGTGGTGTGCGGGTCGACGGTGATCACTTTGGTCACACCATGTTTTTTTAAGAGGTCGCAGACGCGCTGGGCATGTTTGGCGAAGGAGCCGTCGATCCCTTCGTCGTAGACGAGTGCACCGGAGTAGAGCTCTTCGCCGTAGAGGTAGCCGAATTCGACGTTGGCCTTTTTCAGCAGCAACGCAATATTGCGCAACATGCGGTCGTAGTCTTGCTGGTCGGCCTTGGATGCGAGCAATCCCATGAAGAAGGTCATGTTGATGAATTTGTTGCCGAGGCGTCCGAGCCCCATCATTTTGGTGATGGGTGAATCTTCGAGTTTGGACATTTGTCCGGCCATCGCGTCGATGACGGGGATGAGCTGGTACATGTGTCCGGTGTAGAGGATGGTTTTTCCACCCTTTGGAAGATCGAGCCCCTTGGCCCAGCGCGTGGTTTTGGCCGCTGACATGGGTAGGACGCTTTTGCGCTGGTTGAGGTTGTCGGCCAGAATCCCCAGAATATCTTTGGTTGGTAGTGGCATGGCGGCTCCTTAGGAAAGGTTGAATTCGTTTTCGTTGATGTATTTGCGCAGGAAGCGGACGTTTTCCGGAATGTTGACCTCGGCGGGGCAGTTTTCGGAGCACATGCCGCAGAGCAGGCAGGAGTAGATGTTGGGGATATTTTCCTTCACCTTGTCTTCCAGACCGACCTGAACATAGCGGAAGAGTTTGCGGGGCAGGATTTCGTAGCCCATCGGGCAGACGGCGGTGCAGATGCCGCAGTGCATGCAGGCGGCGGCGTTGAACTCGTCGGAGCATTTTACGGCGGCGGCCAGTTTGCTGGATACTTTAGGCATGGGACTCTTCCTCCTCTTCCTGCTTTTCGACAAACTCATATTTAAAGTAGCCATCCACATCGGGGCGGCCAACCTCCTCAACCTCGCCGTAGCGGCGCAGGCCAAAGAGCCAAACTGTGATTTCGCGGGATGGATAGTCCAAGATCTCGGCAAGTTCGAGAATGGTTTTTGGCTCTTCCTTGAGGATGTCGAGGATGCGGCTGCGCATAATGAATTCATCCTGAGCAATTTCGAGCATGTCTCGCATATGGGTTTTTACTGTGCTCATTTGGTCTCCAATTCTTTGATACTGGCATCGATCATGGCGGTGATCTGGTCGTCCCGGAAGCCTTCGATTTCGATGGCGTTGTGCGGGCAAACCGGTACGCAGGGCCCCGCGCCCTTGCACATGGATTCGATGACAAAGGCGATTTCCTTTTCTCCAACGTTGACCTTTTCGATGGCACCGTAGGGGCAGGCCTTGAGGCACTCGCCGCACCAGATGCACTTGTCGGTGTCCACCTTGGCGATCAGCGGTTCGAGGTCGACATAACCCTTCATCAGCAACCCGCCGGTCTTGGCGACGGCGGCGAGCGACGAGGCGACGCTTTCGGCGAGGGTCTTGGGTCCTTGCGCGGTACCGGCAATGAAGACGCCGTCAATCATGGTTTCCACGGGGCGGAGTTTGAGGTGGATTTCGTTGTAGAAGCCATCCTTGCTTTCCGGAATCTTCAAGATGTCGTTGAGGGTGTCGTTTTCGCGCGGGCGCATGCCGGTGGCCAGCACCACGAGGTCGGCACCGATTTCTAGTTCTTCGCCGCCGAGCAGATGATCCTTGGCCTTGACGGTCAGTTGATCGCCTTCGGTTGTGACCTGTGGCGGATTGGAGGGATCCCAGCGCAGGAAGATCGCGCCGCCCGTGCGGGCCTTTTCGTAGATCGGCTCCAGTGCACCGTAGGTGCGCACGTCGCGGTAGAGGTGGTATTGGTTGACGGGTTGCCCGGTCTTCTGCTCCAGATCGTGGAGGAGGGTGGCCGTGTAGGTGGTTGCCAAACAGCAGTAGCGCGAGCAGTAGCTGTTGGGTTCTGGGCAACTTTCGCTTTTTAGTTGACGACTGCCGACGCAGTAGATGAAGGCGACGTCGCGCACTGGTTTCCCGTTGTGCATAAGGGGACCGTCGGCCTCGGCGAGCATTTGGCGGAAATCCTTCAGCGGAATCACACCGGGAGCGCCCCAGCCATATTCATCGGTCTGCGGCGTATAGGGTTCAAAACCAGTGGTCACCACGATGGCACCCACGTTGAGGGAAACGGTTTCGTCGCCAGGCAGGCGGACGGAGACATTGAAGTCGCCGATACTTCCGCTTTTTGAAACCACTTCGGCACTCGTGTGAAGCATAATGTTTTCGTGCTGGTTGATGCGCGTGAGAAGCTTGGCCACCACATCGGTTCCATCCTGCGCTTCGGGCCCCATTTTGCCGGTTTGCAACGCCCAGCCTCCGGCTTCGGCCTCGCGTTCGATCAGAAACACCGCCAGCCCCATATCGGCCAGCGAGATTGCCGCCCGCATGCCGGAAACGCCTGCACCCACCACGAGCACACGTGGCTTGGTTTCGATGCGGATCGCATTGAGCGGCACCGTCAGTTCGCATTTGGCAATGCCAGCCCGCAACAGGTGGATCCCCTTTTTCGTGGCACCCACTTTGTCGTTCGTGTGGACCCAGGAACATTGTTCGCGCAGGTTGACATGAATGTATTGATATTGGTTGAGGTTGGCGCGTTCCGACATGCCGCGGAAGGTGAACATGTGCAACTTGGGCGAGCAGGAGGCGATCACCAGACCGTCGAGCTGCTTCTCTTTGATTTCGTCGATCATCTCCTGTTGCGCGGCATCGGAGCAGGTGAACATGTGGGTTCTCGAAACCACCACGTTGGGATCGTTTCTCACTGCATCCGCGACCTCCTCTACATTCACATAGTCCGAAATGTTTCCGCCGCAGTGGCAGACATAAACGCCGATTCGTCGTTTCTGAGCCATTATTTGCCCCTCGTTTGTTTTAGATAGGTTGCCGCCTGGGTTGCCGCCGCTCCGGCGTGCAATACGGTGTCGGGAATATCGCGCACGCCGATGATGGCGCCCGCCGCGAAGAGTCCGTCAATGTTGGTCCGCCCCGGTTCGCTAATGGGATCGATCTCACGGACATACTGGTGTTCGTCGGCTTCGAGTTCGCCGGGCTTGAAGAGACCAAAGGCTTCGGTGTTGGGGAGGAATCCGACCGTCAGAACCACGAGGTCGTGCTCGCGTTTTCCGAGACCGCCTTCGCCCTCCATGTCTTCGTACTGCAACTCCATGTTTCCATTTTCGAGTTGCCGGATGCGCGAAGCCTTGCCTTTCACAAATTCAACACCCATGCCTTTCGACTGTTCGTAGAATTCGTCGTAGCCTTTGCCGAAGGCTCGGATATCGATGTAGTAGATCGTCACATCGGCGAGTGGCAGCGCACCCATCACGAGCTGAGCGTGCTTGACGGAGTACATGCAGCCGATCCGACAGCAGAGCGGGTTGCATACCGTGTGGTCACGCGAGCCGTTGCAGAGCACGATGGCGATGCTTTCGGGCTCCTTGCCGTCCGATGGTCGCAATACGCTGTTGTACGGACGGGTCGGGGCGAGCAGGCGATCCATCTGCAGGCCGTCGATCACGTCTGGAATGCGGCCGTAGCCGAGCAGTTCTTTTGCGGCGGGATCAAGAACCTCGTAGCCGGTGGAGAGCACCACCGCACCGACGATCAGGCTTCGGGGGCGTTCTGTCATTTTGAAGTCGATACAGAAGGCGGGGCAAACATTCACGCACTCCATACACTGGGAACATTCGCCGCAGTTCATGCAACGGTGCGCCTCTTGCCGGGCTTCTTCCTCGGTCATGACGCTTTCGTAGCAGTCGAAGGTTTTCTTGCGCTCGTCGAGCGGCATCATCGGTTGTAGTACTGGCGAGCGGGGCTTGAAGTCCTTGGCCTCTTCGAGCACCGCATCCTTGTTGGTCTTTTCCAGCAGGAAGTCGGTATCGAACGGAGCGTCGAGCGACTCGCCCTTGAGGTGGAGATCCATGTAGAAGGCGGCGCGGCGACCCTGCGCAATGGCATTGACGATCATGGTCGGGTTGGTGACGCAGTCGCCTCCGGCAAAGATGGAGGGATCCTTCTTGGTCTGCAACGTCTTTTCGTTGGACTTGAGCAGCCCCCATTCGCTTTCGATCTCATCCACGAAGTCGGTGGTGGAGGGCTTGAGGCCGATGGCGAGGACGACGAGGTCGACGGGGAGGGTGGACTCGGAGCCTTCGATCACTTCGGGGCGGCGGCGACCGGAGTCGTCGGGCTCGCCCAGCTTCATCTTCAGGAATTCGACCCCTTCGAGTTTGCCGTCTTTACCAACGAACTGTTTGGGGTTGGCAAGCTCCATGAGCTCCACCCCCTCGTCGATCGCCCCCTCGATCTCCCAGCTATGCGCTGGCATTTCGTCGCGGGTGCGGCGATACATAATGATCACCTTTTTCGCGCCCATGCGGATGGCGGAGCGGGCGGGGTCCATGGCGGAGTTGCCGCCGCCGACCACCACGACGGTCTTGCCCTTGATGTCCGGGGCGTCACCAATCTTGGTTTCGCGCAGGAACTTCATGCAACCCATCACACCTTCGAGGTCTTCGCCTTCGATGCCCATGTTCCGTTCGTCGGAAGCACCGGTGGCGACAAAGACCGCGTCGAAGCCCTCTTTTTTAAGGCTGGCGGCGGATTTAACGCGGGTGTTGCACTTGATCTCTACGCCGAGCGCGGTGACGTTTTTGATGTCGCGATCCACAATTTCGTTGGGCAGGCGGTAGGCCGGGATGGCGGTGCGGAGCATCCCGCCCGCCTGGGTTTCGGCCTCGAAGATGGTGACCTGGTGGCCGTTGCGGGCGAGGTAGAAGGCGGCGCTGAGCCCGGCGGGACCGGAACCGACGATGGCGACCTTGGTCTTGAGCTGGTTTTCGACCGGACCGTATTCCGGCTCGGGATGCTCTTCGTAGTAATAGTCGGAGAAGAAGCGTTTGATCCCCCTGATGTGGACGGTTTCTTCTTTTCCGCAACGGGTGCAGTCGCTTTCGCAGGGGGCGTAGCAGGCGCGTGCCAAACTTCCAACCAACGGAGCATTTTGCAGGTGCAGGTTGAAGGCCTCTTTATAGCGTCCGGCACGGACGAGCGAGATGTAGCCGCTGGCTTTTACGTTGGAAGGGCAGGTGAAGGTGCAGGGAGCTTCGCCCCGGCGGTCGATCACTGCCGTTTTTGGAACGGCTTGCGGGAAGGGAATGTGAGCCACCCGGCGGGTGACAAGATCGTAGTTATATTCGTCGGGAACCGTTACCGTGCAGATTTCTTCGCACTGGCCACAGCCGGTGCAGGCATCAAAGTCGACGTAGGAGGCTTTTTGGTGCATCTCGACGGCAAAACTTCCGTCGGTATTGCGCGTAATTTCGTCCACCTCGGTATAGACCTTCACATCGATATTGGGATGGTGGGCGGCGGCCGCCATTTTTGGGGTTATGATGCAACTGGCGCAGTCCAAGGTTGGGAAAACCTTGCTCAAGAGAATGGCTTTACCGCCAATGCTGGATTTTTTTTCGACCAGCAGCACCTTGTAGCCCATGTCGCCGAGCGAGGCGGCGGTCTCCATACCGGCGGTGCCCGCTCCGACCACCATGACATCGTAGTCTGTTTTTTGCTTATCCGTTTTCATTGGCATCCAACTTCTTTAGTTCGTTTTGAAAATTGTTCATGTGTGCCACAAAGTTGTCGGCGCAGACGGAGCAGATCCCCGACATTTTGAGCCGCTTGGGGTTGATCCCTTTTTCCTTCATCATGTCCTGCGCCTTTTTGATCACCGCGCTGGTGCGCGGCGTGCAGTCGGAAAGGAAGGCGCAGTCGCCGCCGCAACCGGCCACGAACACCCCGTCGAAACCCTGTTCGATGGCATGGACGATCCACGCGGGCTTGACACCACTGGAGCAGGGCAGGGGAACCACCTGGACGGCGGTGGAATAGTGCATGTGCGCGCCGCCGGCCAGATCAATGCCCGGGTCGGATATGCTGTTGGTCGAAAAGACCAAGATTTTTGGATCGGATTCTTTGTTCATCGCTGCGCTCTGTAATGGGTTGTTGAGTGTTGGTTGCTGGATTGCCGGGGAGGGTTGCCGGTTGCTGGCAACCAGCAACCGACAACCAACAACTAAAACGGCTACGCCGTTTTCCGGAAGAATACGCGCCAGAAGCCGTCGTCCTCGATGTCGCCGAGGTATTCGTACTTCATCTTTTTGCTCCAGCGCTGGACGTCGATGATGGTGCCTTCGTCCGAAGAGAGGACACACATAACGCCGTCTGCGGGGCAATCGGCGATCGCGCGCTTGGCTTCGAGCAAGGGGCCGGGGCAGGCGGTTCCGCGTGCGTCCACTTCCGTTGCGACGTCCAATGCCTTGAGTTCGTCTGTAGTCATTTTGTTTCTCCTGTTTGGGTTATGGGGTTAGTGGTTTAGAATACGTAGGTTTGCACGGCACCGTCTACATCCAGTAGGAAGGTGGGTACCTTCTCAATCTTGATGCGCTCGTCGCGGAGATCCTTGGGGTCGACCCCCTGGTTTTCCAGCGCCAGCTCGCAGAGCACGATTTTTTCGCCAAATTCCATGAGCGTGTTGAACAGCTCGACGGGATTGGGCATGCCTTTCGGGGTTCCGAGCTTTTCAAGCTCCCCCTTGAGTACCCATTTTGCGGCGGCGGGGCCAAAGAACACATGAACCTCGTAGTCGAGCGCTGCGCCCGATGTGGAAAAAATCAGCGTCGGCATGACGCTCGTGGATTCAGCGGTATTGCAAACAACAACCATTTTTTCTGCCATGTCCTTCTCCTTGGTTAAGTTAAATCGTATTGCGTACTACGTATTGCGTATTCCTTTCCTACGTACTTAGGTTTCTAGCAATACGCAGTACGAAATACGCAATACTCCCCTACATAAACCAGCACTGCTTGGCTTCTTGGAACATGCCCACGAAGGCACCGACGCCGACATAATCGATGTGCGGATAGTCGATCATCTCTTCTTTTTTCATGCCCATCACATCCATCGCCATAGTGCAAACATGGATGCGGACACCAAATTCGCCGGCTTCCTTCATCAGTTCATCGAGCGATTTCGCATTGTGCATTTTCATAACGGCCTGAATCATTTTCGGCCCCATGCCCATCATCTGCATCTTGGAAAGAGGAAGACCCTGCGCTTTCTTCGGTAGCATCATGCCGAACATTTTTCCGAGGAAATCCTTCTTCACCTTCTTGTTTGGGTCGCGCAGGGCGGAAAGCCCCCAGAAGGTGAAGAACATGTCCACTTCCATGTCGTAGGCGGCCGCACCGAGCGCGATGATGAATGCCGCCATGGTTTTGTCGTAGTCGCCATCCATGACGCCGAGGCACAGGCTGTCCTTGGGGGCGTTTTCCTCTAGCTCTTCCACGCGGGCCGTCAATTGCTTGATCTGTTCTTCCATGCTCTGTTTTTCTTCGCTCATTGGTTTTCTCCGACAGTTTGTTTTTTTGTTAAACGGCAACTTCGTCGTAGTCCCGGGCCATGCGCCCCTGCGATTCCATCTCTTCGAGCAGAATGCAACGCATCATGTGGCAGCTCTCGATGAGCTTGGGGTTCTTCAAGTGGTAGTAGACGGTCTGAGCCTCCTTGCGGTTGGCCACCACCCCTTTGTTCTTCATGGTGCGCAGGTGCTGGCTGATCGTGCTACTGGACACGGAAAGTGCTTCCGCAAGCTCTCCGACACTGCATTCGCCCTGGCTCAAAACCTCGACAATGGCGATCCGCTTAGGATTCGCCATCATTTGGCAGAGCTCCGCCTGTAGTTCAAAAAGCTCGAAGTTGCAAGGTTTCATGGTTGCTAAAGTACGAGCGCGGACAACAGGTGTAAAGCAAAAAACTGAATATTATAAAATACTAATAACGTTGGCGGATAACTCACCATTGTGTCCCTCCCTATTTTAAGCATTTTTTACAGGTCTGCCCAGCGAGCGCCTTGGTGGAGAGCAACCCGCAGGCGGCATCGATGTCCAGCCCGCGGGAGGCGCGGATCGTGGTCAGGATTCCCCTGTTGTTGAGCGCATCCTTGAATTGCTGCAGCGTGTTTTCGTCGGTGCCCTTCAGCGGGGTTCCAGGGATTGGATGAAACCGGATCAGATTGATCCGGCATTCGATGCCCGCGAGCAGCCGCGCGAGTTCCCTAGCGTGGCGCGGGGTGTCGTTGAGGCCGCCAAACACGATATATTCAAACGAAACCCGCCGCTGTCCGCCAAAATCCCTTCTGCGGACTTCGTCGACAATCCGCTCCAGCGGATAGGTGCCCTGCACGGGCATCAGCTCCTGCCGCTCTTCGGGGAAGGGGGAGTGAAGGCTGATCGCCAAATGCGCCTCGCACTCGTCCAGGAAGCGGACTAGCCCCGGGATCATGCCAATGGAGGAAACCGTGATTCTCCGCGGGCTCATGGCAAAGCCCCATTCCGAGGTCAGGATCTCGATGCTCTTGAGCACCTCGTCGAGGTTGTCGAACGGTTCGCCCATGCCCATGTAGACAATGTTGGTGATTTCGTCCCGCTCCGGAATGTTGCGGATCTGGTTGGCAATCTCCCCGGCGGAGAGCTGGCCCTGAAATCCCTGCTTTCCCGTCATGCAAAACAGGCAACCCATCTTGCAGCCCACCTGGGTCGACACGCAAACCGTTTTCCGATCCTTGAAAGGAATCATCGCTGTTTCGATAAACTTGCCGTGCTGCGTCGGGAAGAGATATTTTTTGGTTCCGTCCGCGCTGATTTTGGTTTCGACGGGTTCGACGAGTCCGAAGGAATACTGCTCGTTCAGCGCCTCGCGCGCCTTTTTCGACAGGTTGCTCATCTCGTCGATCGACGAAATATCCTTGCGGTAGAGCCAGTCGGCCATCTGTTTTGCCGCAAATCTGGGCAGATCCAGCTCCGCCGCCACGGTGCCCAGTTCATCGAGCGTCTTTCCAAAGAGGGATTCTTTTTCGTTCATGTCCGTCCGTTTCTACGTCCATCGCGCCCTCTTCGCAAATACAATATGCCCGCGAAGGCCGCATCCGGCGCTTCCTTTTGGCGGGGGAGTGCGCTATAGCTTCCAATCTATGGAAACACCAATCGTACTTGCCGCGTTCAACGCCCGCTACGCCCACTCCTCATTCGGGGCGCGCTACCTGCTCGCCAACCTCGGCGACTTGCAGCAGCAGGCCGAGCTGCTGGAATTCGATCTCAAGGTTCAACCTCGTGTCGTCGCTGAAAAAATCCTGGAACGCAACCCCCGCATCGTTTCCATCGGCTGCTACATCTGGAACATCGACCTCGCCACCCAGGTCGCCGCCCTCCTTAAAACCCTCCGCCCGGAAATAAAAATTATTCTCGGCGGCCCCGAAATCTCCCACGAAACCGAAGCACAGGAAATCTTCCGATATGCCGACCATGTCATCTGCGGCGAGGGCGAAATCGAATTCCCAAAACTTTGCTCCGCGCTACTGGGC
>WFRA01000310.1 GCA_015486775.1 Kiritimatiellales bacterium
CGTGAGGGAGGTGGCAAAAATCTTGAGCCCAACAAGCAGCAGGACAAGCAGCAGCCCGGGCTGCACGGAGGTGAGCATGTCGGTGATAAAGGAGTAGCCGACTCCGTAGAGGTAGTAGTGCCCCGTGATCCGGTAGAGCAGGTAGCCGGTTGCTCCAAGCAGGAGCCCGCCGACGAGCGCCTTGATGTGGGAACTGGTGCGGATGCGGTCGAAGAAATCCTCCATGCGGTAGAGGATCGAGATGAAGGCGATGGAACCGCCGGCGGCCATGATGCCGAGGATGAGGTAGAAGATAAATTCAACCGGGGAAACCAGGTGGTATTCCGGCAGGATGAAGGCCGGCATGCTTCCGATGTAGATGCCGGCGATGTAGGTGGCGGTGGTGGCGGAGATAATCAGCGGCATGAAGGTCATCAGGCTGTATTCGGGGAGGATTAGCTCAATGGCAAACGCTACGCCACCGATGGGCGCGTTGAAGGTGGCGGCAATGCCGCCGGCCACGCCACAACCGACCAGCAGGATCACATCGCGTGGTCGGAGCCCCAGCAGCTGGCCGAGGGTGGAGCCGAAGCTGGAGCCGATCTGCACAATGGGGCCTTCGCGGCCAACCGATCCGCCCGATCCGATGCAGATCGCCGAGGCGAGGGATTTTACCACCGCCACCACCGGGCGGATTTTGCCCCGGTTTTCGATTACGGCGTTCATGACCTCGGGAACGCCGTGCCCTTTGGCCTCGGGGGCGAACGTCTGGGTGAGCCAGTTGACGATCAGCATTCCAAGGGCTGGAACCAGGATGACCGCCGCCCCCCAGGAGGAGGTGAACGGCCCGGCGGAGTCGAAGTGGAAGTCGAGCGTTCCCATGAAGAAGAGGTTGTGGAAAAAGGCGATCATGTAGCGGAAGGCAATGGCACCGTAGCCGGCGACTAGCCCCACCGCAATGGCGAGAAGGGAGGTGTACATCGAGGAGTTGACCGTTTGCCGCTCGAAATTGCGTGCCCTCGCCCGGAACCGCCCCACCTTGATCTTTCGTTTCATGGAAATCCGCTCCTGTGCTTTCGCTTTGGTTGTCAGGCGCGGGAGTTAAGCCCATGCATTTTGGTTTTTCCAGATAATAGATTGAAAAATAAGAGTGAACCGAGAAACGGAGGGCGTTTCACCAAAAAACACCATCGTGAACACCAATCTTTTCGTAGAAGCGACATCCTCGTCGCTTGCCCACGCAAAAATGCGACGAGGACGTCGCTACGACACTTTATTCTAACGCTGCAACCATTCGTGGAACAGAATGATGGCGATGCTGGCCACCACGCAGGTGGCGAGGGTGGCGAGCGTTCCTGATTTGAACCAGGTGACAAAGGTGATGGGTTCGTCGGTCTCGGCGCTTTTGCTGACGACGACCACGTTGGCGGTGGAGCCGATGGGCGATCCATTGCCACCAAAGCCGACGCCGAGCGCCAGTGCCCACCAGAGCAGGTTGGTCTCGATGCCGTCGGCACCCATTTGGTGGATGACGGGAATCATGGCCATGGTGAAGGGAATGTTGTCGATCAGGGCTGATGCAAAGGCGGAGACCCACAGGATGATGAGCGCCGTCACGACGATGCTGTGCCCGGAGTGGTGGACGATGGCGCGGGTGAGGTGGTCGATGATTCCGGAATGTTCCAATGCCCCGACCAAGACAAAAAGCGCGATGAAGAAGGCGAGCACGCTCCACTCCACTTTTTGCATGATGGGCTGGGGGTCTTTTTTGATGGTGACCAGCAAGAGGGTGAGCGTGGCGCCGATGATGGCGACCATGGAGGGTTCGAGATGGATGTAGTGGTGGCAGAAAAAGAGAATCACCACCAGCACCAGCACGCTCATGGTTTTATAGATGTCGCCCTTGTTGGTGATGGATTTGGAGGCATCCCAGTTCATGAGGTCGTCGAT
The DNA here is from genome assembly GCA_015486775.1 of Kiritimatiellales bacterium. Lineage (GTDB taxonomy): Bacteria > Verrucomicrobiota > Kiritimatiellia > Kiritimatiellales > Pontiellaceae > Pontiella. The sequence goes on from WFRA01000310.1 coordinate 1,930, forward strand.
GTGGTCGGGTTTCTTGGCGAGCTCTTTGCGGTAGACCAGTTTGAGGACGAGCAGGGTGGCGGCCCAGGCCACAATAACGACGGGGGCAACGTGCGTGATGAAGTCGTTGAATGAAAAGTGGGCCGCGCTACCAATCATCACGTTGGGCGGGTCGCCGACGAGGGTGGCCACGCCGCCGGTATCGGAGAGGAGGGCTTCGGCCATTAGCAGGGGCGTGGCGCTGATCCGGGTAATTTTTGCAATCAGAATGGTGACCGGTGCGATGATAACGACGGTGGTGACGTTGTCGAGGATGAAGGAGACCACCGTGGTTACGGTGCCGAGCGCGACGAGTAGAAGCCACGGGTTCCCCTTGGCTTTCTGCGCGGATTTGATGGCGAGATATTCGAGGAACCCGGTGTGTTCGAGCACGGCAACGATAATCATCATGCCAGCCAGCAGGGTCAGGGTGTGGAAGTCGATGGCCTCGAAGGCGAGCTCGGGGGAGTAGAATCCAAAAAAGTGACCCAGCAGGACAACGAGCACAGCGCCCCCCATAGCTATAACGGTTCGGTGGACGCGCTCGCTGATGATCAGGGCAAAGGTGATGACGAATACGCTGGCCGTAATGATTTGGGGAAGAAGAGGATCCATGGTGCGAGTCTCCGAGGTGCTACATATTAAAAATCTTGTCGGCCACGGTAATGGAGTCAATCACGCCAAGCAACCGACCTTCGCGGCAGACGTAGAGCAGGGGATATTTTTTTACCGAGAGCAGGAAGACGATCTCCAGCAGCGATCCGTTTTCGTCGATGGTCGATTTGCAATCGTTCATCAGGTCGCCCACGGTCAGGTTGGTCTGTTTCGCAAAATGGTCGTGGAATGGAGAGAAGTCGGTGATGTTCGGAACGCTGTGAAGTTTCTTGATGTAATCGGGCAGTTCGCATTCGAAGAGGGCGGCACTATTGAGTTCACCGACAATGCGTTCTCCATCGCCCATGACCGGAGCCGCTGCGGCTCGCAGGCGATGCATGAGCTGGGTGGCCTCCTCGATGGGCTGTTGCGGATGAAGTAGGATGCGTGCTGGGCGCATCAGGTCGAGCGCGATGATGGGTGCGTCGATTTCAAACTGCGCCCCATCCATGATTCGCTGGATGGCCTCGGGCGAGGAGGCTTCCAGTAGCTGCGTGCGAATCCCGGGGCTCATTAGGAAGCGGGTGCAGGCCGAGTTAATCTTCACACCCAGCTCCGCACGGGAGGCGGGGAGCAGGATCAGGAAGGCAAACTGGGTCGGTTGGCCATCGAGTGCACCAAGGTCTGTACCATTTTTAATAGTTGCAAAGGCCATTAGAGGGCGCTCAAGACCCGCGATCCGTGCGTGGGGCAGGGCGATACCTTCACCGAGCGCGGTGGTGCCAAGTTGTTCGCGTTTTTCGATCTCTTCAAAAAAGGTGCTTCGGAGTTCCGCCGGAAGCTCGGCGGCGAAGGGGTTTTTTTCGAGGGCACCGATCAGTTGGTGGATTATTTCTTGTTTGTTCGTTCCCGACTCGATTTGGAGAATCGATTCTTTTTTTAGTATACTTGAAAGTTTCATGATGGCTCCCTCCGCTTTACTCGAAAAATAAACAAATGAAACTATAGAAGCGGCGGGATCCTTGGCGAGAATTCTCTGCTAGACAAAAAGGACTTTTGCTGGATTTTATGTCGATAGTTTAAAATAAATAGGGAAAAATATTGACTAATGTCCAGAAATGTCCAAAGGTGCGCGGCGTTATGGAAATCGGAGTAAAACAAGCGGCGGAATTGTTGAATGTTTCGGACAAGACCATTTATCGGTGGGTGTCCGGGGCGCAGATCCCTTTTTACCGCGTGGGGGCGCAGTACCGTTTTTCGAAGCAAGAACTGCTTTTGTGGGCAGCGGCGGACGGAACGACCCAAGCTGGGCTAGCGGGTGAAGGCGGGGAACCCCTTGTTCTATCGCTGGAGGAGAGCCTGCGGACGGGCGGCATCTTCTACCGCGTTGGCGGTAGCGATGTGCGCGAGGTGCTTGCGCAGATGCTTGGACTCATGCGGTTGCCTCCGGGCGCAGATGCAGAGCGTATCCTCAATCGGCTCTATGAGCGCGAAAGGATTACGACCACCGGGGTGGGCGACGGAATCGCTTTTCCCCATTGCCGCGAACTGGCCCTCCCGGGGCTTCTACTCCCGATGGTCGCGCTCGGTTTTCTGGAGCAGTCCGTTAATTTTGAATCCATCGACAAGAAGCCGGTAGAGATTGTTTTTGTCCTGCTGAGTCCATCGACCCGCGCGAGCATCCGCATGATGTCGCGTCTGGCCTACGCTGTCCGGCAACCTTCTGTTGATCGGTTACTTCGAAACAGCGGATCGCGCGAACAGCTTTTGGAGACGCTTGCGGCGGTGGATCGGGAGCTGGACGGATAGTTTTCAACCCTTGGAAGAAGGAGTTACCATGAATATTCTAAATTATGCTTGCCGAGGTATCTCTTGGCAGCCCCGCCTGCGGGCGGAAAACCGCGATGACGTGCTTAAAAGCATGCTCGACACGCTCTGCACGGAGGAGTTTCTTTCGGTTAATGATGGTTTGTCCAAAGAGGGCATCCTTCACGCCCTCATCGAGCGCGAGGCGCTACGTACCACGGCGGTGGGGAACGGGATTGCCTTCCCCCATGCTCGCCTCGAAAACTTGACCCGCTCCCTTTTCGCCATCGCCACACTCGAGGAGCCCGTGCAGTTCGGGGCGGAGACGGTGAATATTGTCTGCCTGATTCTCGTGCCGGTTTCTGACCCCTCCATCTCGCTGAAGCTGATGGCGCAATTTTCGCGCGTGCTGATGGACGAACCCACCCGCGCGCAGGTGCTCGAAGCCCGCGACTCCAAGACACTCGAAGCGCTTTTTACCCATGAAGACGCCAGCATCGACAAGCCGCTGGTTGCCCGCGACATCATGCGCCTTCCGCGCTGGAGCGTGAACGAAGAGACCCCGCTTTCGGAATGTGCCAAGATGATGAGTAACTACCAGCTCCGTGCCATTCCCGTGCTCGACGACCAGAAGCACATCGTCGGGGAGATCACCACCGACCTGCTCTTCCGCTATGGGCTGCCCGACTTTTTCGCGCGGCTCAAGAGCGTCTCCTTCGTGGCGGAGTTTGATCCCTTCGAAAAATATTTCGAGGACGAACGCGCAACGCAGGCCTCCTCCATCATGTCGCACGCCCCGCGCATCGTGGAGCCGGAACACACCGTCATGGAAATCGTATTCGACCTCGCCGTCACTAGCTTCAACAAGCTCTACGTCGTCGACCACACGCAACGATGGATCGGAACCGTGACCAAGGGCACGATTCTCGACAACGTTATCAACGTCTAACCCTCCGGGAGTCCGCCATGCTTTTCCCCATTGCTGTTTTTTTGGTTGTCTATCTTTTCATCGCCACCGAGTGGGTCGACAAGACCATCGCCGCCGTCATTGGCGGCGGGCTGGTAGTCGGCCTGCACATCATCGGCTACGAGGAGGCGTTGCACGCTGTCGACCTCAACGTGCTCTTCCTGCTCATCGGCATGATGGTGGTGGTCGGCACGCTCTCTGAGACCGGGGTCTTCGAATGGCTGGCCATCAAGCTGGCCCGGGCGGCAAAAGGCAACGGACTGCGCATTGCCGTGCTATTCATGGTTCTCACGGCGGTGCTATCCGCCTTCCTCGACAACGTCACCACCGTCATTCTGATGGCACCGATCACTATTCTTTTGACGCAGCTCCTTGAAATCCCCACCGCGCCGCTGCTTATCATGGAAGCCATCTTTTCAAACATTGGAGGAACCGCCACGCTCGTCGGCGACCCGCCCAACATCCTGATCGGTTCGCAGGCGCACCTCTCCTTCAACGACTTCATCCTCAATCTAACTCCTCCTGTTTTAATTAGCATGGCCGTACTGATCGGCATCATGGTGCTGCTTTTCGGCAAGCGGATGAACACCACGCCCGAAACCCGTAAACGCATCGAACGCTCGCGCCCCGAAAAAGCAATCATCCAACCCTTGGAACTCAGAAAGGCACTGGTCGTATTTGGCTTTATCCTCGCCGGATTCTTTCTGGGGCGGGTACTAAACATTGAGCCGGGCATCATTGCGCTCGTCGGTGGCATGGTCATGGTGGCCGTCTGCAAAAAGAGCCTGCACGGGGCGCTGGCCAGCGTCGAGTGGGACACCATCCTCTTCTTCGCCGGGCTCTTCATGATGGTCGCCGCGCTGGAAGTCCACGGCGTGTTTACCGCGCTCGGCCATGCCATCTTGAATGCCTGTCACGGAAACCTGATGTGGACCGCCTTCGCCATACTTTGGGTCAGTGCGCTCGCCTCCACCATCGTCAACAACATTCCGCTCGTAATGGCCATGATCCCGCTCGTGCAGGGCATTGTTCCGGTCTTCGCCAAGCAGATGGGGCTGGAGGTGCCCGCCGAGATCCACGCCCAGATCGCCGCGCCGCTACTCTGGTCGCTCGCGCTCGGTGCTTGCCTCGGCGGCAATGGAACGCTCGTCGGTGCCTCCGCCAACGTGGTGATTGCCCAGGTGGCCAACCGCAACGGCTGTCCGATCACTTTCGGTTCCTTCACCAAATATGGATTTCCCTTCATGATTGTTAGCCTGCTCGTCTCCAGCGCCTATATCTACCTGCGCTATTTTATGTAATGCAGGCGAACCTCCCCATTCCTTGGCTTCTGCTGGCAGCCCTGCTCCTCTATCCAATCACTGGAATCGCGGGGTTGCTAGCAAAGCGAAAGTCCAACTGGGGACGCTGGCTGTTTCCGGCGGGGGCGATCGGCGCGGCAGTGCTGGGCATGGTTCCCGTTTGCCGGGTGCTTGCAACGGGAGTGCCGATTGATCTCCAGCTCCCGTGGACGCTTCCCGTGGGAAGTTTCCATTTAGGACTCGATCCGCTTTCGGCCTGGTTTGCCATTCCGGTTTTGCTCGTTTCCGCGCTGAGTGCCCTCTATGGAACCGGCTATATGCGCTCCAGCGAGGGACGCAGCGGGATCGGGCTTCATCGGCTCTGTTTCCAATTGCTGGCCGGGGGCATGTTGCTGGTGCTGTTGGCTCGCGATGGTTTCCTGTTTTTGATGGCGTGGGAAATCATGTCGATGGCGGCCTTTTTTCTGGTGGTGTTCGACCACGAGGAGGACTCCGTTCGTAAAGCCGGATGGATCTACCTCGCCGCCACCCATCTGGGAACCGCCTTCCTTTTTGCTCTCTTTATTTTGATGGCAGTGACCACGGGATCAACCGATCTTTCGCCCGCACAGTTTGCCGCGGCTCCCTTTGCCGGCATCGCCTTTATCTTGGCCATCATTGGATTTGGATCAAAGGCGGGATTTTTTGGACTGCATGTCTGGCTGCCCGAGGCACACCCCGCCGCACCGTCGCATGTCTCCGGCCTGATGAGCGGCGTGATGATTAAAACGGGAATCTACGGAATCCTGCGTATCCTCATGCTCTACACCGATTGGCAGGCGTGGTGGGGCTGGCTCCTGCTGGGCATCGGAATCGTATCGGGATTGGGCGGGGTTTTGTTTGCCCTGCTCCAACACGATCTGAAACGGATATTGGCGTACCACAGCGTCGAGAATATCGGAATTATTGCGCTGGGCATGGGGGTCGGAGTTCTCGGATCAACGGAACAACTGCCGCTCGTCGCCCTACTTGGATTTTCTGGCGCCTTGTTGCATGTACTCAATCATGCGCTCTTTAAAACCGCACTTTTTATGGGAGCGGGATCCGTGGTTCATGCCTGCGGAACACGGCAGATCGAGCAGATGGGCGGACTGGCCAAAAAGATGCCCTTCACCGCAGCGCTCTCCACCGTGGCGGCCATCGCCATCTGCGGATTGCCCCCGCTCAACGGCTTTGCCAGCGAATTTTTGATCTACTCCGCCGCCGGGCAGGGATTGCTTCATGGGGAAACACTCACGCCCCTTCTTTTCGCAGTACTCTCCATTGTGGCCTTGGCGGCAATTGGAGGATTGGCCTGCTTCTGTTTTGCAAAAGTAATTGGAATCGTCTTTCTGGGCGAACCCCGTAGTACGCAAGCCGCCCAAGCGCACGAGGTGGAACCCATCATGATTTCGCCCCTCTTCCTGATCGTGGCCGCCTGTATCGGGTTGGGGCTATTTTCCTTCCTACTTGTTCCAATCCTTGGAAATATAGCGGCCACATTGACCCCAGGAAGGATTTCTGAACCCTCGTTTACTTTAATCCCCTATTTGGTACCCATCGGTGTGGTCGGAATCGGGTTGTGGCTTCTTCTGGGTGCAACCGTTCTCTTGCGGCGCAGATTTCTCCGGGGAAAAATAAAATCGAGTGCGCCCACTTGGGACTGCGGATATTCCCAACCTTCCGCTCGGATGCAATATACCGGAAGCTCCTTTGTTCAGCCCTTGCAATCCACCTTTGAGCCGCTGCTGAAAACAACGATCGAAGGCCAGCCGCCCCAAGGTATTTTCCCCGAACCGACCGAATTGGAAACCGAGACCCCCGATCCGGTGATGGCCCGAGGCTATGAACCGCTTTTCCGTCGCGCCGCCGATCTATTTGGTCGCTTCCGGGCCATTCAAAATGGTCGGGTCCAGCTCTATGTCGCCTACATCGCCGTGGTGCTTCTCGCCGTTCTTTTATGGAGTGTCCGATGAACGTTGCCGTGCTCCATCTTCTAGCGGCTCTTTTGCTGGCACCGCTTTTTCCCGGCGTGATTAATCGCGTAAAGGCGCGGTTTGCCGGGCGGCAGGGCGCTCCGCTTTTCCAGCTCTACTTCGATCTGGCCAAACTGCTGAAAAAGGGTGCGGTTTTTAGCACCACCTCCACTTGGTTGTTTCGCGCCGGATCGGCTGGGGTTTTGGCGACCTCTTTGGCAGCACTGGTGTTTGTTCCCGCTTGGGGTTGTCCGTCACTCATTCATTTTCAGGGCGACTTTATCCTTTTCGCCTACTTGCTCGGGCTGGGACGATTTTTGACGATGCTCGCGGCGCTGGACACCGGCTCGGCCTTTGAAGGAATGGGTGCCAGTCGCGAAGCCTTTTTCTCAGCGCTGGCGGAACCCGCCCTGCTTCTGGGATTGGCGGTACTGGCGGGCTTCTCGCACTCGCTTTCGTTGCAGGGCATCTATCTTTCAATCCCCGGAGTTCCGCTTCCCGCGCTGTTTTTTCTGCTGGTCGCTTTCGGAATTATTTTTCTCGCAGAAAATGCCCGCATTCCGGTGGATGATCCCAACACGCATCTGGAACTGACCATGATCCACGAGGTAATGGTACTCGACCACAGCGGCCCCGATCTGGCGTTGATCGAATATGCCGGGGCGCTTCGTCTCTGGGCGACCGGCCTGCTGGTGGTCGGCCTGCTTCCGATCCGAACGGAGTTGCCGCTGCTCGATTTGGCGGATGCCATCTTTTTGCTGTTCGCTTGGGCGGTGGTGGTTGGCGTAGTGGAAAGTAGCATGGCTCGCCTGCGGATAAACCGCGTTCCTCTGCTCTTGGGCGTGGCGTTTGTCCTGTCGGTTTTAAGCCTTTTTTGGAGGGTGAAATAAATGATCACCCAACTCCTCACCGCCGCGATTCTATTGCTGACCCTCCAGATGCTCGGCTCCGCCCGCCTCGGACGGCTCATTCACGCCGTCGCCCTGCAAGCCGGTGCCATGATTTTGCTGGGACTCTTCTCGGTTCCCGAATGGCCCAATTGGCATGAAGGACTCTTGATTGCGGTGACAGCGGGGTTGAAGTGCGCGGTCTTTCCTTTTCTCCTTTTCCGGGCGTTGCGCGAAACGGTGGTCCATCGCGAGGTCGAACCGCTGATCGGCTATGCACGCTCCCTCTTTATTGGGCTCATCTTGCTGGGTTCCGGCCTTTGGGTGGCTAACCGCTTGCCGCTTCCCCCCGGTGGCATCGAACCCTTTCAACTGGCCATTGCGCTCACGACGATGGGCGCGGGATTTGTGCTGATTGTCGGGCGGGTCAAGGCCATCACGCAGACGATCGGCTATCTCGTGCTTGAAAATGGCATCGGCATGCTGGGCTTTGCGCTGGCGGCGGGCAGTCCGCTCTTTATCGAGTTGGGCGTCCTGCTCGATATCTTTGTTGGGGTCTTTGTGATGGGCATCATGATGCTGGATATCAACCGTGAGTTCGACCACATGGACACGGATAAGCTTTCCGAATTGAGGGATGTATGAATAGCGAACATCTACTCTTGATCGAACCGCTACTGGGCGGGCTACTTTGCGGCTTTTTGCCGAAGGTACGTTTGCGCCGGATGGTGCTGGTGCTTTTTGCACTTGGCCACTTTGCGCTGACCTTGGTTTGTGTCGCAAAAGGCTCCGATGCCCACCCCGGAAATTTGATCGGACTTGATGCGCTTTCACTCCTTTTCCTTCTGATCGTCAGCGGGCTTTTCCTTCCCGCGTCCATCGCCACCGTCCGCTACCTTTCACAGCAGGAGGAGAAAGTTTCCTCTCGAACCCTCTTTTCGCGCGAGTCCATTTTTACTGGATCGCTCCTACTTTTTCTCTTTGCCATGACGCTCGCAATCCTCAGCCGCCACATCGGCCTTTTTTGGATGGCGGTCGAAGGCACGACGCTGGCGAGTGCACCGCTAATTTGCTACCACCGCTCGCCCCAAACCCTGGAAGCCGCGTGGAAATATTTGTTGATCTGCTCGGTGGGCATTGCCATGGCGCTGGTGGGCAACATTGCATTGATGGTCGCCGCCGCTTTCGATCCGGCACTGGAAGGCCTATCGCTCGGGTTTACAAATCTTCTCCAACATGCGGGGCAGCTCCAGCCGGTTTGGGTAAAAATTTCCTTCGTCTTTTTCCTCGTGGGCTACGGAACCAAGATGGGGTTGGTTCCCATGCACACCTGGCTACCCGATGCCCATAGCGAGGCACCATCGCCCGTTTCCGCCCTGCTTTCAGGTGCCTTGCTCAACTGCGCCTTTCTCGGAATCATTCGCGGAAATATGTTGCTGGGCGCGGTTGGACAGGAACGCTTTGGACAGGAGCTACTCCTCTTTTTCGGACTCTCCTCCATGCTGGTGGCAGGTATGTTTATTATCCGCCAAACGGGCTACAAACGCATGCTGGCCTATTCCAGCGTCGAGCACATGGGCATCCTTGCCGTCGCGCTCGCCTGCGGCGCCTCCTTCGGTGGCATGTACCACGCCCTCAACCATTCCCTCGCCAAAGGCGCACTCTTCCTTACCGCCGGAGTCATTCTCAGCCGCTACCGCACCAAAAACATCGACGAGGTAACGGGAATTCTAAAGACCCGTCCAATCATTGGAACCCTGTGGATACTCGGCTTCCTCGCTATCTGTGGCGTGCCGCCCTTCTCCGTATTTGGTAGTGAATTTATGATCATGACCGGCTTAGCAACCAGTGGAAACTGGGTAGCGCTCGGCCTCATGTTGCTGGCGCTGGGATTGGTCTTTGTGGGCATGGCCGCCCTTATGCCACGCATGGCCTACGGAACCCCACCCGCAACCCTACCGGAAGCCGCCCCCGCCAAACCGGTGGACTGGATTCTTCCCGCTCTCCTGCTCGGCATGAGCCTGCTCTTGGGTCTCTGGATTCCGGAACCCATTCACCACCTCATTCAATCCGCCGCACTTCAAATAGGAAATGGATGATATGAAAAGTTCCTTTTATGAAGTGTCCAATGCAACGGCATTCCCGTTGGCGGAGGTGCCGGTGCTCTCCTTTGACGATTGGAAAGAGGCAATTTGTTCCAAGGTTCGGAACGGAGCGCACCTCTCCGCCCTCACTCTTTTACCTAACCACCAACTCTGCGCTGTCCTCTCCGATCCAGCAAATCCCCGCCTGCTGATCGCCTCCACAACGGTAGGCGAATCCTATCCCGCCCTCACCCCCGACTGCCCGCAAGCCCACCTCTTTGAGCGCGAAATTTTTGAACAGC
>WFRA01000311.1 GCA_015486775.1 Kiritimatiellales bacterium
GGATGTCCAGTTGGTTGTGGAAGGTGTGGGCTACAACATTGGCAAGAACGGCATGTCCTTTTCCCCGGATGGTGCCAGTCTGGCTCTGGCGAGTCCGAGTGACCAAGACCGGCTTCTTCTGTATGACACTTCGACGAATACGCCGTACGCCGTCTTTAACAAGTCCTTCTTCATTACGGACACCAACCAGACGACAATCTCCACCGCCGGCGCGGTGGTATACGATCCGACTTCAACCAGCAACGGGGTCTATAATCGCGTGTACATCATAAACCGGGTAACCGATGTCGCCACGCGCGGTGTCTATGCGATCGACACCCTCGCGGAGACGGTAAGTCCCCGCCTGGCGTTGAGCGGTATTGATGGCTCAATAACGAACAACCTAGATCGCCCTGCAGACATTACCATCGATACAAACGGTACCATTTATGTGGCCTACGGTTATACGCCCGCCATCTGGAAGGTCGCGGATCCGATGGGTGCGGCAACCGAGAGCCAGATGTTGGGGAACTATGGTGACGACACCGGGGACGACGATCCGGAATGTATTGGAATGGCATCGGACGGCTCCGGCGACCTAGTTCTCGCCGACAACGGCCTGGATGCGAACGGTAGATACACCATCACTATCGTGGATGCGTCCAGCACGGCATCCAGCCCCTCCTTCACGACCATTTGGGATACCGGATCGGCGGACGAGGGCATCCGGGCATCCGCAAGCGAATATGACGGATATATCTATCTCGCCCGGTGGTATTTCCCGACGCGCCGCGCAAAGGGGCCCTATGTGAACCGGATCGATTCCGAAGGGGTTGTGCAGCGCATCTACATCCGCGATCTGCCAGCAACGGTGACCTCGCTGGACGACGGGGTCGCGGTCAACCCCGCGGATGGGTCGCTATGGATGAATGTATACGATAGTGCCACGACTAGGAAATTGATCCGGGTTGACGTGGTGAACGCGGCGGAGAGCAACAACGACTGGTACGCCTCCTCCGTGGTCGCCGTCTCCGGTGGGCACAATATCAGCCAAAACGGGATTGCCTTTTCGCCCGACGGGAAATTGCTGATCATGCCGAATCCCGACGGCGACGATGTGATGAGTGTGTACGAGGTTGTGGTAGATGCCCCCTCCGCCTACCAAAACTGGTCCGCGGATTATGGCTTGAGTGGTGTCGATGCCGCCGCCGATGCCGACCCGGACGGGGACGGTCTCAGCAACCTCTACGAATTTGGCCTAGGCGGCGACCCGACCAACACCGCGGATCAGGGCATGTCGCCCTCCTTCACCGCGGAAGGCGGGGCAGGATCGGTGACCTATGTCTATCCGAAGCGCCTGGACAGCGGCCTCGTCTACCGTCTTGAAATCAACGACGACCTTGTGTATGGAGACTGGCTCGACAGCGGCTATACCGTAGTCGGCACGGGTTCAATCGATTCGGAGTTCGATGCCGTAACCAACCAGGTTTCGACCGCGGTCAAGAATGAACAGTTTATCCGTTTAATCATAGAGGAATAAAAGCGGAGATGGATTCCGGGCGGTTCCCAGCAGGCGGGTTGCCTGCGCTGCCCGGAAAGAAACATGCAAGAAAAGGAGAATAGCATGAAAAAGTTAATTGTATTATTGGCCACGGCTTCCGTGGTGGTTTCGGCCTCGGCCGAAACCTTCGATGGTACCTACGCGCACAGCCAGTGGAAGCATTTTTACACGGCCAACACGAACCAATCGACGATTAATGTCACGGCGGGTATTACGTTCGACCCGACCCACCAGAACGGCGGGATCTACGACCGGGTCTACTTGGTTAACCGCAGTGCCGCTAATGCCAAGCGCGGGCTCTATTCCATTGATACTGTGAACGAAAGCAGTAGCAGCAGGTTGGCCTTGGGTGATGGATCATCAAACGACCTCGATAGTCCTTCTGGTCTGGCGGTCGATTCGTCCGGAAATGCCTATGTGTCTGTGGGCAATGTCCCGTCGTTATGGAAAGTTGCAGATCCTAGCGGTACGCCGACAGAAACCCAAATGCTGGGGAACTATGGTGGTGCGGGCGATGACGATCCCGGTACCGTGTCGATGGTTCCCACTGGTTTTGGCGGAGGCTACACGGCGGATAGCGATCTGGTTTTGTATGATGTGGGGCTGAATAATAATGATACCAATGCTGTTACCATCGTGAATTCGGGAAGCACCTCAGGGGCACCCAGCTACACTACGATATGGCAAGAGTATAACACCACTGGATTCCGCGGTGCCGCCAACGACGTGGACGGCAAGATCTATTTGGCTTATTACACCACCGCTTTGGATGACCTGGGCGGAACCACCAACGCCTATGTCCTCCGCCTCGACAGCGCCGGAAACACGGAGCGCGTCTTCCTGGATGTCGATCCCGCCGATGTCGCCACACTGGACGATGCCATCACGATCAACCCGACCGATGGATCGCTCTGGATGGCCATCCAGAACACGGATGATACCCGCGACATCTACCGGATCGATGTAGCAAATGCCGTGGCGACCAACGGGGACTACCTCGCAACGACCACCTTGGCGATCGAGGATTCGGACTGCTCGAATGTGGGTGTAAGTGCCTTGGCCATTTCCCCCGATGGAAAGTTTCTTGCTATCGGAAATCCGTCCGGTCAGGATTCGATGTATATCTACACCATTCCCGAGCCGGCCACGCTGGGCATGTTCGGGTTCCTTGGCGCCGCCGTGCTCTGGATCCGCCGCAAGTTCATGATCTAGCAGGTTCCAGTCGTTGGATAGGACGAGCCGCCCCTCCCGGGGCGGCTTTTTGATTCTCGCCGCTTCGTGGAAGCGATGTCCGGAACACCGAGATCCGGTAGGGGGGCTGCCCCGTCTTTCCGCGCGGAAGCCGAAGCAGGAAACAGTTCGGGATTAGGGCTAGGCAAGAGGCCGGAAATATTGTTTAGTCCGGGCAAGGTATCGCGTATTTAGAGTATAAGGAGAGGGTGATTATGGAAATCAAGGATATCAGGCGCATCGTGGAGCTGATGAAGAACAACGATCTGAGCGAGTTCTCGATGAAGGACAAGGATTTTGAACTGGTCTTGAAGCGTGGCGGGCAGGAGGTGGTCTACGCGGCTGCGCCGACCATGGTGCCTGCGGCACCCGCCCCGGCCGCGCCCGCCCCGGCGGTTGCGGAGGCACCTGCGGCGGCGGACGAGGACGACGGGCTGGTCGAGGTTCCCTCTCCGATCGTTGGAACCTTCTACTGCAAGCCGGCTCCCGACGCGGATCCCTTCGTGAAGGTGGGCGACGAGGTTTCCGCGGACACGGTAGTCTGCATTGTCGAGGCGATGAAGGTGATGAACGAAATCAAGGCCGAGGTGAAGGGCGTGATCAAGAAGGTACTCGTCGACGACGCCTCGCCAGTCCAGTACGGGCAGCCGCTCTTCCTCGTCGAACCCAAGTAAGGGAGTTGTCCATGTTCAAGAAGGTACTGATTGCCAACCGCGGCGAAATTGCCCTGCGTATCATCCGCGCCTGCAAGGAGCTCGATGTCCGTTCCGTTGCGGTCTATTCCGAGGCGGACGCCGACTCGCTGCATGTCCAGATGGCGGACGAGGCCATCTGCATTGGCCCGGCCGCCGCCAACGAGAGCTACCTGAAAATCACCAACATCATCAGTGCGGCGGAGATTGCCGACGTGGATGCCATCCACCCCGGCTACGGCTTTCTGGCCGAAAACGCGCACTTTGCCGAGATTTGCGCCAACTGCAACATCACCTTTATCGGCCCCGCGCCCGACTGCATCCGCAACATGGGCGACAAGGCGATCGCCCGCGACACGATGAAGGCCGCCGGCGTGCCAATCACCCCCGGGTCCGACGGCATCCTGGCCACTTCCGACGATGCGCTGGAATTGGCGCAGGAGATGGGATATCCCGTCCTGCTCAAGGCCGTTGCGGGCGGCGGCGGCAAGGGCATGCGCGTGGCGCGCAACGATGTCTCGCTCGTGCAGGGCTTCATGGCCGCGGCCGCCGAGGGCGAGGCCTCGTTCGGCAACCCCGACCTCTTCATGGAAAAATATATCGAGTCCGCCCGGCACGTCGAGGTGCAGATTATCGGCGACAAGCACGGCAACGTCTGCCATCTGGGCGAGCGCGACTGTTCCATTCAGCGCCGCCACCAGAAGCTGCTCGAGGAGGCACCCTGCCCGACGCTTTCCGACGAAGAGCGCAAGGCGCTCGGCGATGCCGCCGTCAAGGCCGCCAAGGCGGTCAACTACGACAGTGCCGGAACGCTGGAGTTCCTCTACGACGAAACGGCCAAGCAGTTCTATTTCATGGAGATGAACACCCGCATTCAGGTGGAGCACACCGTCTCGGAAGAGGTGAGCGGCATCGACCTGATGAAGGAGCAGATCCGCGTGGCGGCGGGCGAAAAGCTCTCGTTCACCCAGGACGAGGTGCAGATCCGCGGCCACGCCATCGAGTTCCGCGTGAACGCCGAAGATCCGTACAACAACTTCACCCCGGCACCGGGGCCAGTGTCGGCCGTGCATTTCCCGGGCGGCCCGGGCATCCGGATCGACTCGCACGTCTATTCCGGCTACACCATTTCGCCCTACTACGACAGCATGATCGGGAAGATCATCGCCGTGGGGAAGGATCGCGACGAATCGATCATCCGCATGCGTCGCGCCCTAGAGGAGTTCACCATCAGCGGTCCAAATACTTCGGTTCCGCTGGGCGAGGCGCTCATGCTGAATCGCCGTTTTGTCGAGGGAACCTACAACACGGCCTTCCTCGAAAAGTTTATGCACGAAAGCTTTCTGAATTCGAAAGGAGAGTGAAAAGATGACCGAACAGATAGACCAACCGACAACCGATCATCAGGAGCTCGCCGTGGCGGAGACCGCAGGCTCCGGATA
>WFRA01000312.1 GCA_015486775.1 Kiritimatiellales bacterium
CCCTTCGTTGTCCGCTGTCCGGCGGGCGGGAAGCGGGGGCTGGTGCGCTCCGAACTGGTCTCTTCGGTCGATATCGTTCCGACCATCCTCGAACTGGTGCGGCTCGCGCCGAAGGGCGATCTTCCGGGGAGGTCGCTGGTTCCGTTCCTGGAGGGGAAGAAGGTGGCGTGGCGCAGCGCGGTTTTTTCGGAATACACCGCGCACCGACGCACCCAGTACTATCCGCGCCGCACGGTGCGCACGGTACGCTTCCGCCTCGTCCACAACCTGCTGCCCGGTCGCTTCAACCCGATTCCGGGGATTGGAACCCTCCGCGCGGTTTCGGAAGAGGCGCCTCTCCGGAGCAAGGCGTCGTGGAACGTGCTCAACCCGGAGTTTTTCCAGGCGCCGGAAAGATTCTTCGGCGATTCGCCGGAAAATATCCGCGCGGCCTATTCGGCCTATCGGGCACCCCCCGAATTCGAGCTCTACAACCTTGAAAAGGATCCGTTCGAGCGGGTGAACCTAGCGGGCGATCCCGAATATGCCGAAAAGTTTGGACAACTCAAAACGGAGCTTGTCCAATGGCAGCGCAAAACCTCGGATCCCTTCGCCGATCCGGACTACCTGGCCACCTTTACGAAAGAGACCGATCGCCTGAACGGGAAAACTAACCCCCGGTAAAAAATGAAAACAGAGCTGTTTATTGTTCCCGCCCTTCTGCTGGCCGGCCTGCTGCCTGCGGCGCAGGCGCTGCTTGTCGAGGACACCTTCGACCGCGCCGACACGGCGCTCTCCAGCGACACGTCGCTGATCGGCGCGGACTGGGCGCAGGCCGCCGGAAGCGCGAACCGGTGGCGGATCGGTTCCAATACGGTCTATGCGCAAACCTCCGCCGCCCCGGGGATCATGTTCAACACCGCGTGGCCGACGGAGAGCGGAAACGGCAGCCACTTTTCCGTTTCGCTGGATGTGGCTGGGCAGGCAACTTCGATCTGGGCGGGCATCGTCTTCAACTACAACAATCCGAGCAACTACTGCACGGTGCGGTTCAAGGCCGGATACGACGACTACCAGCTGCTTGGAAAACGCAGCGATGGTAGCTGGAAGGTGATCGCCTCGGGCCATGCCTCGGCGGTCTTCGCGGTCGGATCTTTCTACACCATCACCGTAGGCTCGGATGCGGAACACGCCTACTCCTTCACCATCGCGGAAACGGGATCGGGCACGCTGGTGGCCCAGCACCCTGGCGTGGCGGACAACGAAAACCTCTGCACGGGCGGATATGCCGGGCTCTCCCTGGATTCCGCCAATCCCTCGGCCGAGTTTGCCCGCTTCGACAATTTTTCCCTTTCGGCCACGTTCGACACCAAGGAGGTGGCCTTCGACAACTTTAACCGGGCCGATACCACCGAGAGCGCCGACCCGTCGCTGATCGGTTTCCCGTGGAAGCAGGACAGCTCGCTGAACGCCTGGCGGATCGACGGCAACACGCTCTATTCCCACTCGCTGGAAATCCCGCCGGAAGCCCTCTACAACGACGCCGTCCAGACCCTGAACGAAAACGGCTACAGCTTTTCCCTGCGCATGGACGTGGCGGGGCAGGCCACCAACTCGTGGCAGGGGATGGTTTTCAACTACAACAACCCGAGCAACTTCTACACGTTCCGTTTCAAGACCGGATACCGCGACTACCAGCTGCTTGGCAAGCGTGGCGACGGAAGCTGGAAGGTGATCCGTTCCGGTCAGGCCGTCTCGGATTTCGGGATCGGGACATTCTACACCCTTTCCGTATCCTCCTCGGCCGCCCACGCCTACCGCTTTTCCATCGCCGAGACGGGATCGGGTGCCGAAATGGTTCCGGAAACGGAACTGGCGGACGATGAAAACCTTGCCACCGGCGGATATGCCGGCACCTATTTTTCTGCGGCGGGCCAGCATGTCCGCTACGACAACTTCCTGCTCGAAACCTTTTCCGAGACCCCGCCGGAACCGGCGGCCGGGCTCGCGTTCAAGCTGGTGGCCAAAACCCCGACCCAGCCGCCCTACCAAATCCTCGAATCGACGGATATCGAGCCGGTCTGGGCGGCCACCCCGGTCGGCTTCGCCCTCCTGACGGAAAGCAACCGGCAGTTTGTCGGCTTCTACGACGCCAACCGGCAGATGACCATCGGCCAGCGCACGCTCGGCTCCCCCACCTGGACGTTCAAGAAGCTCGACTCCTACCTGGAGTGGGACAGCCACAACTATATCGAGATGGCGCTCGATTCCGAAGGCTATCTCCACGTCAGCGGAAACATGCACGTGATCCCGCTCATCTATTTCCGATCGACCAATGCCTACGATGTCGCCTCGCTCCAACCCATAAACAGCATGACCGGGGAGCGCGAGCAGGAATGCACCTATCCCAAATTCCTCAAAAACCAGAGCGGCGAGCTGATCTTCAACTACCGCGACGGCTCCAGCGGCGACGGCGACCAGATCTACAACATATACGACGTGCAGACCAAAACCTGGAGCCGCCTGATCGACACCCCCCTGGCCGACGGCGAAAACACGCGGAACGCCTACTTCGTCGACCCGGTCATGGGGCCTGACGGCTGGTTCCACATTTCGTGGGTCTGGCGCGAGACCCCCGGCGCCGAATACAACCACGACCTCTCCTACGCCAAAAGCCCGGATCTCGTCAACTGGTACCGGGCGGACGGAACCGCGATTCCCCTGCCGTTCAAGCTCGGCACCCCGGGGCTGATCGTCGATCCCGTGCCTGTTTTCGGAGGCATGCTCAACGGCAACGGAAAGATTGGCTTCGACTTCCAGGACCGACCCATCCTCACCTACCACAAGTTCGACGAAAACGGAAACACCCAGATCTACAATGCCCGCTGGGAAAACGGTGCCTGGGCCATCCACCGGACCACCAACTGGGACTACCGATGGTATTTTTCCGGCGGCGGGAGCATCATCACCGAAGTCAACGTTGGAACCGTCGTCCAGGTTGACGGCGAGCTGCGCCTGCCCTGGTCGCACATCATCGAAGGCTCAGGAGATTTTATTTTGGACGAAACCACGCTCTGGGGCGCGCGCTACATCGCCCGGCGGCGGTGGCCGTCGGAGATCGGGCACGTGCGCTCCACCTTCCCCGAAATGCGGGTGAAGCTGCGCGGGGACAAGAACCGCGATTCCGGCTACATCCTCCGCTGGGAAGCCTTGCCCAACAACCGCGACCTGCCC
>WFRA01000313.1 GCA_015486775.1 Kiritimatiellales bacterium
CAACGATGGCCTCGGCCATGTTGCCTGCCCCAATAAATGCTATCTTCATATGATTGCTCGGTTGTTCAGTTATCTGGTTGCTTGGTTGCGTCTGCCATCCTCCCTATCAACCGGACAACAAATATTCATCAACTATTATCTGCTCCCAAACAGATCGGTTCCAATACGCACCCAGGTGCTTCCCTCTTCGATGGCGACTTCGAGATCGTGCGACATGCCCATGGAAAGTTCCGGTAGCGGGGTGCCGGTTTCATCCTGCAGGCGGTCGCGGAGTTTCCGGAGGTTGGAAAAGTGGACGCGCGTCTTTTCGGGGTCGGGCGAGAAAGGGGGGATGGTCATGAGTCCGTGGACCTCGCACTTCTGCATCTGGTTGGCGGCTTCGATGGCTTGCGCAACCTCGTCGGGTTTCATGCCAAACTTGGCGGCCTCGCCGGAAACGTTGACTTGCAGCAAAATGGGCAGGGTGGTGTCGGCGTGGGTTTCCAATGCCTGGAGGAGCTTGATCGAGTCGACCGAATGCACCATCTGGAAATAGCGTACGGCGACCTTGGCCTTGTTGCTCTGGAGGTGGCCGATCAGGTGCCACTCCAGGCCGCCAGGGCACATAGGGATTTTCGACTGCGCCTCCTGCACGCGGTTTTCGCCAAAGAGCCGCAAGCCGCAGGCGGCCGCTTCGCGCACGGCTTCGGGCGGCTTAGTTTTCGATACGGCGAGCAGGCGCACAGAGCCGCGCGACCGCCCCGCCTTTTCGCACGCGGCCGCAATCCGCCGCTCCACGGTTTCCAATCGTTCTGAAAATGTCGTTTCCATGCGCCCCTTATCGCAAATTTTTACGGAAAAGGGAACCGGTTTTGTCCACCATAAAAATCGGGTTTTACTGTTGAAGTATGCCGATCGTTGTTTATAAACTCCCTTCCGTAAAGTGAAAGGGCGATCCTTTCTGTCCGTGTTTGAGAATTCATAACCCACAAGGAGATAGACCATGAACAAGAAGTTGATGATTGCAGTACTGAGTTGCGCAGTGGCATCCAGCGTAATGGCAAAAGACGCAGGATTCCAGATGAGCTTGACCCCGAACATCGCCATTCAGGATCGCGACACCAATATCACCGGCGTTTCCATTGGTGTATGGAACGAAAACCCAAGCCCCAAATTCCAGTGGCAGTTCGGCTTTGTGAACGGTGCCACCGGCGATAGCACAGGGGTTCAGTGGTTTGTTTTCCTGCCAACCATCTACAACTATGCAGAGAACTACACCGGTGTCCAGCTGGGTATCGTGAACTATGCTTCCAGCGAGTTTGTCGGCCTGCAGTGGGGCTTTGTGGACATTGCCAATTCATTGACCGGCGTCCAGCTAGGTGCCGTAAACGTTGCGCAGTCGGTTGATGGCGGATTCCAGTGGGGTGTCGTGAACTATGCGGCAACCGCGCACAACCTGTTCCAGTTGGGCCTGGTCAACATTATTGCCGACAACGCGTGGTTTAAGGATTTCCCGGGCGACTTTGCCCAAGGCATGGTTCTGGTCAACTGGAGCTTTGGCGGGGAATAATTCCATCTCCAATTGGACAAACAGAAAACCGCAGGCCTTTTTACCCTGCGGTTTTTTGTTTCCAACCGCATGCCGGTTGGAAAGGACTCCGGTTTTCTGTTGAAGTATGCCGGTCGTTGTTTATAGACTGCGCCTCGTGAAGTGGAAGGGCGATCCTTTCTGTCCGTGTTTGAGAATTCATAACCCACAAGGAGATAGACCATGAACAAGAAGTTGATGATTGCAGTGCTTGCGGCAACCACGGTTGTTGGTGCCCGTGCCGAAAAAACCGCGGGATTCCAGTTGAGCTTGACGCCGGATATCGCGATCCAGGATCGCGACACGCGGATAAAGGGCGTCTCGATCGGTATATGGAACGAAAACCCGCAGAATGGCTGGTCGATTGGCATCGTCAATGGTTTTACGGGCGACAGTTCGGGGCTTAGCTGGCTGCCGTACCTTGGCATCCTGAACTATGCGGAAAACTACAAAGGGGTTCATTTGGGATGGGTCAACTATACATCGGGTTCCTTCGTGGGATGGCAGGATGCCATCTTCAACTATGCAGGCGAATTCACAGGATTCCAAAGCGGTTGGGTCAACTATGCGGGCCAAATGCACGGCGTCCAGCTTGGACTGGTCAATTATTCCAAGACCGTTTCCGGATGGGCTTTCCAGCTCGGCCTCGTCAACGTCATCGAAGACAATCCGTGGTTCAGCAACTTCCCCGACGAACTGGCCAAGGGCTTTGTAATCGCCAACTGGAGCTTTGGCAGGGAATAGATCCACCCCAAAGCTGGACGGGCAAAAAACCGCAGGCCTTTTGCCCTGCGGTTTTTTGTTTCCAGCCGCAGCGGAGGTTGACCTTTTGCGCCCCATCGCCTACAACTGTTCTGAGCAAACGGAGTGTATGCCATGAAAAGAACTTTGATTCCCGCAAGCGTTGCCCTGCTTCTCCTTTCCGGATGCGCAACCGTGGAGAAGCGGCCGGCGGCGGTAGAGCCTGCGGTTTCGCGCGAGGCGCAGCTCGAGGCGCAAAAGCGGCAGGCGCTTCCCGCAAAACCCAAATTTAAGCGCAAGGTGGCCATTGGTCGCTTCAGCAACGAAACCCGCTACGGGCGGTCGCTGCTGCGCGACGACGAGAACGATCCGCTCGGCAAGCAGGTCTCCGACATCTTGGCCGGGCGGCTGGTGGAGTCGGGGCGCTTCCTGGTTTTCGAGCGGCCGGACATCAACAAGCTTAAGGCCGAGAGCGCGCTTTCCGGCGAGGCGCTCGACCTAGTGGGCGTGGACACGATGATCCTCGGATCGCTCACGGAATTCGGCCACTCCACCACCGGCAAGAAGGGCTTCTTGAGCGCCACGAAAAAGCAGACGGCGGAGGCCTCTGTCGAACTGCGACTGGTGGATGTGAAGACCGGCCACGTCTTCTTCACGGCCAAGGGCACCGGCACCGCGACGGTCGAGGCGGGCGAGATTGCTGGCTACGGTAGCAAGGCGGGCTACGATGCGACGCTCAACGACAAGGCGATCGACGCGGCGGTGTCGGATGTGCTCAACACGCTCATCCGCAAGCTCGAAGAGCGCGAGTGGCGCACCGACATCCTGAAGATTGACGGCGGCCAGGTGTTCATTTCCGGCGGCACGCATCAGGGCATCAAGAAGGGTGATATTTTTGCGGTGATGAAGCGGGCTGAAAAGGTCAAGAGCAAGCAGAGCGGGTTCGGGATCGAACTGCCAGCTTCCAAGGTTGGGAAGATCGAGGTAGTTTCAACCTTTGGAACCAGTGAATCCAACGAAGGATCAGTGGCGAAGATCGTCGAGGGCGATTTTGCCGGAGTCGATCTTGATCAGCTGTTTGTGACCGAACCCAAGGAGTAGGCCATGAAAATTTTATGCGTAGGTTTAATCATCTTGTCCGCCATTTTTCTCCAGGGATGCCATTATCCAGATGCGGCAAAAATCGAGCAAAAAGAGAGCCGTCCCGCGATCGGCGTGGCCGGAGCACCCGCCGGAGCCCTCCTTTTTGTGGATGGGCTGGCGATGGGGC
>WFRA01000314.1 GCA_015486775.1 Kiritimatiellales bacterium
CGGGCTGGCCTACGCCCACCTCACCTTGAGCGAAATGATGGCCATGGCCGAAACCCTCTTCGCCAACGGGATCGACCTCTACTCCCGGCGGGGAACCTATGGCGAAACCCTGGAGTACCCATTCAACTTCTACGCCGATTTCTGGCGGACGCAGGACGCATCGATCAAGGGCGGGTTCTACTCCGGCGAAACCGTTCCGATGGGCGCGTACGACGGATTCATTGCAAGCTTCGAGGTGGCCAACCGCCGCTATCCCGGAAACCCCGAAATCGAAGATCTGCTCAATTCCGTCGACCGCCGCCAGATCGACAAGGGCGGGGATCTGGGAACCTACTTCTGCTATCCCGTCCTCACCCACGCCGCGCCCCTGACCGGCGGAATCGTCTCCGTGGACGTGTTTCCCGACTACCGCCTCGAATGGGACACCGCCCTCGGCAGAACCTACACTGTTCTCCGCACCACCGACCTGGCCGACTCCCCGTGGGGTCAGATCCTCGGCACCAACACCGCTCGCGGACGGATGGTCTTCACCGATCCCCAGGGGCCGCAGTTCACCAACGTCTTCTACCGCCTCACCATCGAATAGATCCGCCAAGCCGCCGCCATGTTGTTCGCCGCCCCAAAGCCCTTGCCTTGCGCATGGCCAGCTTGACCCACATGATCCGCGACATGATCGTGGTGGCCTTCGAGAAGGGCAACGAGTCGGAGATCCTGCGCAACTGGCGTTCGGCTTTTGCCCAGACCCTGCTCCAGGATTTGGAAAAGGATGAGAAGCTTAGCGATTTTGCCGATATGTTTGCGCAGACCATCGCCTACGGCTTGTTCTTTGCGCGGGTGATGGACGACACGTCGGAGGATTTCTCGATGGAGGAAGCCCAGCGGTTGATTCCGAAATCGAACCCGTTCCTCCGGAATTTTTTCTACCAGATCACCGGGCCGGATTTGCGCGACGAACCCTTTTGGATATTTTTTCCATGCACGCTCAACCGCAGGAGGTGCAGCGGTATTGTGCGTAGCCCATTTTTTCGGGATCGCCGCATCCGAGCATCTTTTGAACCATTTCGTCGTGGTATCCGGTACCGTAGTGCGAGGGGTTTTTCGCCGTGAATGAGTCCCAGTGGTCGCGGAAGATCTGCTTGAAGGTGTCCTTGTCGATGCCGGTTTCCACAGCCGAGTTTCCTGATGGCTGCGATTGTAGGCATGACGGGGATTAGCGCAATGCCACCGGCAGAAACGGGTGAGGGGAAAGCCCGCCCGAAGGGCGATATGTTCATCCGGCTGACCATTGGAAGCTGGGGTCGGAGCAGAATGGCACCAACTCAAGGATTATTAGCATGGATTTGTTGATCTATCGTGCGTGGAGCAGGCCAGCGGCCTGCGGTACGATTGCCGTATCGCCCGGTTGTCGTACCCTCCAGCCTCGCTTCGCGTCTGGCGGGTTTCGGAGCCGTCAAGATGGCGGCGATACAAGTGTATCGCAGGCCGCTGGCCTGCCCGTTGGGAATGCGGTGTTTATGCTTAAGTTAGTGCCTTTCGGGTCGGAGCAGAATGGCACTAACTTAAACCGTTTCGTCCGATAGTCCGGTAAAGTGGGACAGTGCTTCCAGCCTGTCTGCACCTGCATTGCCGAACTACTGTGGACAGGCTGGAAGCACTATCCTACTTTTGAAAACCGAGGCTATGTGACGAGGTAGCGGCGCAGGGACTGGACAAGCTGCGCGGCCATGCCGACGGAGACGATCATGCAGGCGAGGTATGGAATCATCCAGCTGTCGTTGCGCACGACTTGGAGGACGGTGCCGCTGTCGTCGGGCAGGAAGCCGGATTGGTAGAAGGTGCGGCGGGCGTAGCGCAGGGGGTTGTTCATCCAGATGCGCAGTTCGCGGTCGATGTTTTCGCCGTCGTTTTTGAGCTGGATGCGGCTGGCGAATGCCTTGGGAATCTGGGTGCCCTCATAATTCTCGTGGATAAAGTCGATGAGCTTGATGGAATAGGGGTGGCCGCTGTTGGAGCGCAGGTATTCGCGTTTGTAGCGGAGATAGAGGGTGTAAGGCTTTCCGGCCACGTTGATTGGCGTGGGCATGTCCCAAGCGCGGTTGACGAAGTTGGGGTAGAACCAGATGGGGAGGATATAGCGGCCGATGGGCTGCCCGGTGGCGCGGTTGACGAGTTCGATGTCGACGGCGGGGGCGTTGCGGGAGCCGTCGGTGGCCGCATGCTGTTCGGCGATGTAGAGCCGTGCGCCGGGGCCGCTGTATCGGGGATAGGCACCGCGCTGCGCGGCGGGGATGCGGTCGAAGGGCTGGGGGCGGCTGGCGTTGGGCATGAAACGAATGACCCGGATGTTGAACGGCAGCGCTTCGGGGCGGAGTTCGGCACCGTCTTTGAGCTGCTTTGCGGGAATGGCGGTGGTGGTGTCGAAGGCGGGGTTGGAGGTGTCGATGATGGCCAGTTCTTGCTGTTGGGTGTGGTCAACATAGTTGATTGTTTCGCCCTCCTTGATGGTCATCGAGGATTCGGTGGCGTAGAGCGCGGTGGCGAATTCCCCGACGAGCAGAAAGAGGATGCCGCCGTGCAGCAGCACCAGACCGGCCCGCTTGCGGTAGAGCAGATGGCAAGCGATGTAGAGAACGATGGCGGCAAGCGAACCCCGGCCAAGCCGCAGGAAAACGCGCCAGAAGGCATCGCTCTGGGTGGTGGCCACCGGCGCGGTTCCCCAGCCGAGCATGACACCCAACGTAACCAGCATGCCGAGCAGAAGCACCGCCAGCCCGATCGCCTTGCGGTGGCCGGTGGCCTGGATCCTGAAGTTCGCGGCGTGTACCGCCAGCAGGTTGGCCACCAGCAGGAACCCGATCAGGAAGCCGCCGGGGAAAGGAATCTTTAGATGCGGCATGCTCCAGCTGCGCGGAAAGAAGATGGGCAGGTCGATCCATGCCACGAAGCAGCGGAAATATTGATCCATCACCGACCAGATGCCCTGGTCCACCTGCGCCAATGTCCCGGCAAAGACCAGCACCATGCCCAGCGCCAGCAGGGTCACGGTCAGCCTGGGCGAGCGCAGGAAGCGGAAGGGTTTCCCGAAGTCCATCGGCACCTATTGCCCCCGTCCGATTTTTAGGGATTCGAGGAAGGCGCGGATCTCTTGGGTGTGGCTCTCGAGTTCGGAGGCCGACCCCTTGGCGGTGAAATACCAGTATTGCGGCGCGAGGTCGACGATCGCAGCAACGATGCCCCGGTCGTTTTCGGTGTTGAGGATTTCGATATAGTGCGTTTCGTGGCCGTCGATCTGAAAGGTTTCAACCTTTTCGGCGATCGCTTCGGGCGACTCCGGGGGCAGGCCGACCTGCCCGCGCCAGCGGTTCACGTTGCTCGGCACATCGCCCACCATCAGCGGGATGAGGTAGAAGTCGATGGCGGTTCCTTCGATGGCGTAGCTGGCGGTGCGCATGCCCGATGCTTCCTGCTCCGTCCAGCCTTTCGGCAGGGTTGCCGCAAAGCCCGGTTCGGCGGGTTGCTCTTCCAAGGATTGGACGGGCTTGGCCTCCTTGGGCGCCTGGTAGGTCTGGATCTCCTCCCGCTCGCAGCCGGCCAGCATCAATGAAAATACAACAAAAAGAAATCCATGCCTCATAATCCATCTCCCTTCCAATGGTTGGACAATATAGAAACGCCCCTCGGAAATGTCGATCAATATTGTCATGTTCAAGCCTTTGGCGGCACAAGATGAGGCGGAGCCTCATCCTACAACCGATTGCATTGGTGTGCGAAGCAAGAAAGCCCGCCCGAAGAGCGATTCCATCTGCTGCGTAGCCACGTTGGTTAAAAAAGCCTGCAATTTTATCGATTGCGGATTTGGTTTTGCAAAACCCTTTCGCGTTGCGGGAGGCCGGGGCTTTGTGGTTTAGTTGCTTGATTACATACAAGAGGGTTTTCATGCTTTGGGTGGTCTACAATCTCCTGTTCCCGGTGGTCTTCTTTTTCATGCTACCGAAGTTTCTCGCGCGCATGCTGCGCCGCGGCGGCTATGGCCAGCATTTCGAGCAGCGTATCGGCCACTTTGGCCACAACACAAAGGCGCAGCTGCGGGAGCACCGCCGGGTGTGGATCCACGCGGTCAGCGTGGGCGAGATCTATGTGGCGCTGCGCTTCATGAAGGCTTATCGCACGGCGCATCCCGACACCTTTTTCGCGCTGAGCACCACCACCTCCACCGGCCACGCCATCGCCCGCAAGGAACTCGACCCGCGCGATGTGCTCTTTTATTTCCCCGTCGACCTCCCCGCCATCATCCGCAAGGTGCTGCGCATTATCGACCCCGTCCGGATCATCCTGGTTGAAGGCGAGCTGTGGCCCAACCTGATCCGCTTGGCCGACAAGCAGGGCATCCCCGTTTCGCTCATCAATGGCCGGATGTCGGAGCGGTCGTTCAAGGGCTACCGCCATCTCAAGTCGCTGATTGCCGATGTGCTCCGGCGGATCGACCCCATTTGTGTGCAGGGCGAAGAGGATGCCCAACGACTAATTGGACTGGGCGCGCCGCCGGAGCGCGTGCGGGTGATGGGTACCGTCAAGTTCGATGTCGCCGAGCGCAATCCCGAAGGCGAAAAGGCGGCGCTCGAAATCCTGCGCGGGATCGGGCTGCCGGACGATGCGGTGGTGCTGCTGGGCGGCTCCACATGGCCGGGCGAGGAGGCCGCGCTTTGCGAAATATATAAAAGGTTGCGGCAAAAACATCCCCGCCTCTTCCTTGTCTTGGTGCCCCGGCACGTCGAGCGCGCGCCGGAAATTGTCCAATGTCTGGAAGAACAAAACCTAACTTACCTGCGCCGCAGCCAGCTGGACGATTTCCAGGGATTGGAAAGGCCCGACGTGCTGTTTGTCGACACCACTGGCGAGCTAAGCCACTTCTATGCGGTGGCCGACATTGTCTTTGTGGGCAAAAGCCTGTTGGAGCATGGCGGGCAAAACCCGATCGAACCAGCGCTGTGCGGCAAGGCGGTTGTGGTGGGGCCGAACATGGAAAACTTTCCGGCGGTCATGCCGCTCTTCCTCAAGAACGACGCCATTGTCCAGGTGCAGGATGTCCAATCGCTGGAAACCGCCCTGGCCGAGCTTGTCGCCGACGAGTCCGCCCGCACCGCCCTGGGCAACCGAGCCGCGCGGCTCGTCAGGGAAAACCAGGGAATGATCCAGAAAACCGTGCAGCTGCTGGGGAACACAGGAGGAAGGAGAAAGCCATGATACTCGATACACTGGAAAACGCGGCAAACTATGCCAACCTGAAAACCGGGATTTCCGAGGCGTTCGGCTTTCTCGACCAACCGGGGCTGACGGATCTGCCGGACGGGAGGTACGAGATTTCCGGCGAGCGGGTCTATGCCGTCGTCATGCGCGAAAATGGGCGACAGGTTTCGGAGGGCGAGCTCGAAGGCCACCGGAAATATATCGACATCCAATATGTGATCTCGGGCGACGAATCGATTGGTTGGAAAACCCGCCGGGGGCTGGTCAGCTCGGGAGCCTACGACGAGGAGCAGGAT
This sequence comes from Kiritimatiellales bacterium, assembly GCA_015486775.1. GTDB lineage: Bacteria > Verrucomicrobiota > Kiritimatiellia > Kiritimatiellales > Pontiellaceae > Pontiella. Next base: position 5,544 of record WFRA01000314.1, read on the forward strand.
CTGGAGTTTTTTGAAGGCGAGCCGGACAGCATTGTGCGCGTGCCGCCCGGATCGTTCGCGGTCTTCATGCCGCGCGACGCCCATCTTCCACTCATTGGAACCGGCTCGATCCACAAGGTGGTGGTGAAGGTGGCGGCAGGATAGTCAAACCAAGTTGTAGCGGCCGGGGGCGATGATGTTGTTGGGGTCGAGCGCTTTTTTGAGGTCGCGGACGGTGCGCCAGAAGGGATCGTCTTCATGCACCACCCGGTGCATGGAGTTGATGCCGACGCGGTACGGGGGATAGCCCTGCTCCATGTAGCGCGCCTCCATCTCCTGGATGCAGGCGCGGGCTCTTTCGGCCTGCGCGGCGTCGCGGCGGTCGAAGCCCAGGCTCACCACGCCCTCCATCGCCTTGGTGTCCATGAGGTTGACGGTGATGGCGGCCTCGAACCCGTGGCGGGCAAAGGTGTCGTGGGTGTCGCGCACCACGTCGAGCACGGTTTTTCCAGAGGCTGGAATGATGGGCAGGCAAAAGAGCACGCCGCTGTCGGAATGGTCGGGGTCGGGCTCTTCCAAACATTGGAAATCCCCGGCGGCCCAGTAGACGGCGCGGAGCGATTTGTCGGTCGCCTCGCCCCGGGTGAAGCCGTAGACCGGCTCGACGGCCTTGAGCATCATGAGCTGGGCGCGGACATAGGGGATGAAGGCGAGTTTCCCGGCGACGGCCTTGGCCTTTTCGATCAGGGCGTCGTTGAGGAACAGGGTCTTGGCAAAGCCGCCGACCGCCTTGCGGATCTCTTTTTTGGCGAGCTTGAGATGCGCCTTGGTTCCAAGGATTCCGATGGCGGCGCTCCAGGGGCCGAAGCCGCCCTTTTCCAGCATCTGGACGGCCTTGGCGCGGGTGGCCTCGCCCTCGGGTTCGCCGGCGGCGAGTAGCTGTTCGTAGAGCAGCGGCGCGAGGGTGATGTATGAACGCTCGCGGTTGCCGACGTGCGCAACGCTCAGGAAGATGCCGCGCGAGCGGAGCCGGACGAGGGCGTCGATGAGGAGCGGCAGCTTTTCCTCGGAGTCGATCTTGATGATGGCGGCGAGGTGCGCATCGGGTTTGGGCATGAGGTCGATGCAGGCGGAGGTGACGATGCCAAAGTTGGCCTGTGGGAAAAGACCGGCAAGATCGGGGCCGATGCCATGGCGGTAGAGGTTCCGGGTCTTGGCGTTTTTATAGTGGCCAAAGCCGGTCTGGATGGTCTCGCCGTTGCCGAGCACCACGGCCATGTTGGAGATGCCGTGGGCGCGGGAGTCGAAATAACCCACGCCACGATCCATCGCGTTGCCGACCAGACTGGTGTCGGAGGTGGAGCCGGTGACGTTGAGCATCAGCGGCAGGTTGCGCTCCGCGATGTGGTCGAGCAGCTGCCGCTGGGTGACGCCGGGCTCGACGACGGCATAGTGGAACCGGGCGTTGACCTCAAGGATGCGGTTCATCCGGCCGAGGTCGACGATGGCCGCGCCGTTCTGCACGGGGAGCCGCGAACCCATCCCCCACTGCTTGCCGCAGCTAACGGGATAGAGCGGGATCTTGAATTCGTTGGCCGTGGCGACCACCTGCCGGACTTCGTCGGGCGAGGCAGGTCTGAGCACGGCGGCCACCTGGCGGGTGCTGGAACAGGTGCTTCTGGCGTAGGCTTCCAAAGCCTGGGAATCGGACACCACGGCATCGGAACCAAGGCTCCGTCGCCAGGCTTCGATGGCTTTGGCTAGGGGGTTCTCCATAGGGGATGCCCGGATCAGGAAAGAACTATGGCATCGGGGCGGGAATAGTGTCCCAAGGCGGTGTGTGCCTGGGGAATTCGCACGGTGGCCACCGTGCCCTCGCCCACATGGCTCTCGAACTGGAGGATGCCCCGGTGCTCCTCGAGCACCTTCTTGGTGATGAACAATCCGAGTCCGGCACCCTTTTCGATCGTTGCCGTGTCGTCGAACGGCTCGAAAATCCAACGCAGCGCCTTGGTGTCCACGCCGCAACCGTTGTCCCGTATCTCGATTTCCATATCCTCGTTTTCCATGGAGAACGTGACCGTGATGCAGGGATCCGGTTGCTGCTCCACCGCATGGACGGCATTGTCGATCAGGTTCTGGAGGGCGCGCCTTATCTGCAGGCGTTCGCCCAGCATTTCGTACTGCTCCTCGAACCCTTCGACCTGCACCGTGAACGCAATCTCCGAATGGGCGGCGGCATCGCGGAAGCAGTCGTTGACCAGTTTCGGGACATTGATCCGCTGCATCTGGGAAAAATCGATGCGACCCAGCGCCCGCCACGACTCGACCAGCTCCGCGCAGCGCTCGACATTCACTTCGATCTGGTCGAGATATTCCTCCATGCCGGGCGAAGCCATCTCCTGCTTTTCCTTCAATTCATAGTTGAGCAGGTCAAGATAGCCGCGGACGATCGTGAGTGGGTTGCGCAGGTCGCGCACCAATTCGGAGGATGCCGCGCCAAGGGAGGTCAACTGGGTGGTCCGGCCCACCTCGCGCCCCAGCGACTGGGTCATTTTCTGCATTTCTTCCTGAGCCTTGCGCTTGCGCTGGTTCAGTTTGGAACGGTCGACATATTTCTTGACGATCTCCTGAATTTCGGTGGTGTCGAACGGCTTCTGGAGATAGTCGTTTGCCCCGAAGCGGATGGCTTTCTGAGCCGTGTCCAGATCCCCGTAGCCTGTGAGCATGATGATCGAGACATGGGGGTCGATCTCGCGGATCTCCTGCAACCCCTCAATCCCGCTCTTTTCCGGCATGCGGATATCCATGATCACCAGATCCGGTTTGTGCTCGCGTAACAGCTTGATGCCGCCGTCGACCCGGTCGGCCAAAAACATTTCGTAGTCGTACTTCAGCACCATGCGCAGGCTTTCGCGCGGCCCGCGCTCGTCGTCGATCACCAGCACCTTCCCCAACAGTTGTTTGGTTTCCACCGTGCTTCCCTCCCTTAAAATGAGTAGGAGTATGTCAGACCCACGAGGTTGGAATCAATATCATAAGTGCCCGGATATGCAGAAGTTGTACTGGAGCGATCCTCGTAGATGCTGAAGGTGTAGGCTACATCGATGGAGTGCCCCTTGACGGCATACCCGAGCCCCAAGCTCAGGGCATGGCGGTCGGCATCGGGGAGGATCGGCGAGATGGTTGAATCGGGAATCGGGCTTTCGATAAAGGCATATCCCGCCCGGATCGTCCAGCCCTCGGCAAACCGCCAGTCGCCGCCCACGGCAAACGTAAAGGTATCGTCCCAGTTTTGCGGGATGGCCAAGGAGCCGTTGGCTCCCAGATTCGCGGTCTGCGTCTTGTTCACCGACCAGTTCAACCACTCGACATCCGCCTCGACCCGGATCGTGTCGGTCAGCGCAATGCCATAGCCGGCGGAGAGGATGGTGGGGTATTTTATCTTGAGGCCAAAGCTGCTGCTGACAAACGGGGAGCCGGGTGTGACATCCAGATCGCCCTTGTAGTTAAGTTCCGTTTCGCTCCGATAGGTGAACACCGTCCGCTGGCGCTCGGTCATCTGCCAGGTTATCCCGACATTGGCACCAACGCCAAAGTCATCCCCCTCAGCATGGGCGCTTCCGGTGGGAGGCGATCCCGGTCCGGGGGGAACCGGCGGGGGAACCGCTCCGGTCAGGGCATCGAACTGCAATTCCGAATAGTAGATGTCCGCGCCTATGCCCACGCCAATCTTTTCGCCAAGCTTGAAGGCGATCGTCGGATTAAAGTCGACCATGGCAATTTCTGCCTTGTAGAGAGAAATCGGACTGTATGGATTGTAGACCTCCGAGGCATTCCACTCGATTCCCTGCCCGTAGGGCGTGGTAATCCCAAATCCAAAAGCGATGCCCTTGTCTCCAACCGGTGCCGAAAAATAGAGATTGGGAAGGGGAACCCACGAATCCTTGGAATCCGCGTTGGGAACAAAAGGATTATTGTATGAATTTTCCGTCCGCGCCATCGTAAGATCCACCACGATGGAGGCGTTTGTCTGGAAAGCCAGGTTGGCCGGGTTGTAGGAAACGGCCGAGGCATCGTCAGCAAAGACCATGTTCGCACCCGACTTGCCGATGCCCTCCGCCGTCGGCGGCGGGTTGCGGTAGCCATCGGCATACGCGCCGCACACCATGATTCCTGCCGCCAGGATCACCAGTTTTCTGCTCGCCCACACTTCTAGTTTTATTGTCACACCCATGCTCCTAGTAGTTTTTACTATGTTTCCACCAATCCTGTTTAGCAACTGGCGTGCCATTTGTCATCCAGTTTATTCCCATGACTGATGCCGTTACCTTCTTAAGTGACGCATATTCCTGTTTTCGGCAGGATTTTACCGCTTACAACCCGTCGCAGGAAATCCGTGGTTGGTGTGTGTCATCTAAAAGAATCAGTCATGGGCTTGACCCGGCACGCGCCACGCACTAGGCAATAGACATGGGAACCCCCTATCTCCAGTACAAGGACTACATGCGCGAGCGCTATGGACAGCCGCTCTTCCGCGTGCCGATCGACTTCGGCCTCGGCTGCCCCAACCGCGCGGCCGACGGCTCCGGCGGCTGCACCTTCTGCAACGAACGCGGTGCCCGTGCCATCCAGACCTTGGAAAAAGAGTCGGTCGGAGAGCAGATGGCCGAAGCCATCCGCTTTGCCCGCAACCGCTACGGCGCAAAAAAATACATGGCCTACATCCAGGCCTTCTCCGCCACCTTCGCCCCGGAACAGCAAACCCAATATCTCGATCTGCTCAAGGCCTTCGACTTCGCCGCTCTCAGTATCGGCACCCGCCCCGACTGCTTGGACGAACGAGCCTTCGACTTCCTGACCCAGCTCAACCAATCCATCGAGACCTGGGTCGAACTCGGCGTGCAGACCGTGCACGACCGCACCCTCCAACGCATCAACCGAGGCCACGACTGGGCCGCGAGCGAACGCGCTATCCTCAAGCTGCACGAACTGGGAATCAAGGTCGCCGTCCACGTCATCCTCGGCCTGCCCGGTGAGACCGCCGAAGAGTTCCAGCAGACCGCCGATACCCTCGCCGCCTTGCCCATCGATGCCATCAAAATCCACAACCTCCACATCGAAAAAGGCACCGCCCTCGCCGAAGAATATATTAGGGGTCAGCGTATTAGGGGTCAGTCCGATATTTTAATATTTTCTGGTAAATTATTAAAATATCGGACTGACCCCTATTGTTTGATGGAGCACGACTATGCCGAGCATCTGATGGATTTTATC
>WFRA01000315.1 GCA_015486775.1 Kiritimatiellales bacterium
CGCATCGCGCCATTGGAGCCGACATATTCGGCATCCCCGCGGATCTTCTGCTTGTTGAGTACCATCTTCTCGAAGGTTTCATAGGTGCCGGAGTTGGTGTCGCGCGAGATGACCACGATCTTTTTGTCGGGGCCGCCGACCTCTTTCCAGTTGCTGATTTCGCCGAGGTAGATTTTCCGCACCTGCTCGACGGTAAGGTTCTGCACCGGGTTGGAGGGGTGCACGAGCACCGGCAGTCCATCGAGCGCCACCACGTGGGCGACCGGCTGAATGCCCTTCTCGGCGGCGGCCTTGAACTCGCCCTCCTTCATCGGCCGCGACATGTCGGCGATGTCGCAACTGCCGTTGAGTAGGCTTTTTGCTCCGTTTCCGCTTCCGGATTCGGAGACGGTAATGTTTACGTCGGGGTGGGCCGCCATAAAATATTCGGCAAAGGCCTTGGCGATCGGCCCGACGGTGGTGGAGCCGTCGATTACGATTTTGTCTTCGGCACCGGCGGTGCCGGCGAGGGTGATGGCTGCGGTCATGGCGAGGATGCTTTTCTTCATTTTATATCTCCTGTTGGTTGGATTTGCGAATGCTCCCTCATTGAAGCTACGCCGACCTTGGTTCCACCGCGTTAGGCGGTTGTGAAACAAATGTTAGGAATCGGTGAGACCGCCTGCCCTGCTAAAGAACGCGAAACCTGAAAAAAAGAAAGGGGCGCCCTTGCGGATGCCCCTTCCAAGCATTGGAAACCTTTCGGGTCTACCAGCTGATGCGCAGGGCGGAGGTTGCGCCATAGCCGTTGTAGTCGTCGCCTGTTCCGGCGAGATTTTTTCCATAGTTGTATTCGATGGCGTTCTGCCACTTGAGCTTGTGGCCGTAGATGTACCAGTTGAAGCCCAACAGCAGGTTTTGGGAGTCTTCCACCGTGTTGCCTGCATTCTTATTGGCATAGCGCGCCATTTTAATGTCGGCATTTCCATCAAGGCTGGCGACGCCGGCATATTGAAAAACCAGCTGGAGGCTGTCGGTAAAATTGTAGAAGGGCATGATCTCGACGCCAAGCAGATCGCTCTGCCCCCGAAGGCCTATTCCGCCAGAAACGCCGCTCCAGATTCCCAGCTTTTCGCTAACCATCTGTTTGTAGACCAGCGAGGCCACATGCCTAAGTTTTTTGGTGCCGACCTTGTAGGAACTGTCGTAGTCCGGGTCGTTGTAGACATAGTCGAGGCGAAGCGAACCTTTTTCCCCGATCTTGTGCCCGGCGGAAAGCAGGGCGAAGTAGCCGCTTTCGAAGTGTCCGAATTCGTTTTCACCGCTGGAGGAGTAGCCGCCTGCCTTGTAGGACCAATCCCCGGTTTTTCCAGAGAGGCCTGCTCCGGTAAAGTACTCGGTGGTAAACCAAAGGTTTTCGGCAACGATGCTGCGCTCCGGAACAAGCAGTTTTTTCGAGGAGGTTGCTCCGTCGAGAGTGAATCCGGCGGACTGCTTGCCAATCTTTACTTTCGCCGCCTTGGAAGGGTTCCAGCCCACGTAGGCATCGGTCAGGCGGCCATAGAAGTCGTCCCAACTGTCGTTTTCGACATCGTTCATATCCCCGTCCATTTCGGCATGGAGGATAAAGTTGTCGAAGAGCCTGGCCTTGAATCCCATCCGGAAGCGGCGCCAGTCGAAATCGTCATAGTTATTGTCTTCACTGTGGAAAGAAACGGCATCCCCCTGGAGACGCCCTGTGAAGGCCAGGCTTTTGAGCACCTTCGCGTTGTCGTTGTCGACAAACTTGACGCTGTTCCATATCTTATCGTAGGCGGTAGGCGGCGCCTCCTCTGCAAAAGTTGAAGCCCCCGCCAAAACCATGAGACCCGGTGCCAGAAGGCACAATGCTTTTTTATTCATCATCATCATCTTCTTCTCCTTGTTGTTTTGCTATCCAAATGGGCAAGGGGGTTTGGAACCATCTTTTCAGTCACGGCATCCGCTGTGCTTGGGATTCCTTCTCCTCTTTGCATGCGTTGAAATCTAGGAGTCGAATATTAGGGGGATATGAGGAGCCGGTTAGCAG
>WFRA01000316.1 GCA_015486775.1 Kiritimatiellales bacterium
CAGCAGGATAACGGCGGTCAGGACATTTCCGAAATGCCGATGGCCTGCCGGAATTCGATGTCCTCGGTGGCGAGCACCAGGGAGAGGAGGGGCATGCCCCCGGTTGTTTTGATGAGGTTGCTGTAGTAGCGGCTGTAGGCCTCGGCGGTTTCCTCCTCTTCCGGCGGGCGCATGCCCATGAAGACCAGCCCGGCTTCGCCGGAGGATTGCCGGATGATGTCGAAGACGTTGGGCAACCGCTTGACCAGCACCTCCGCCGTGGCCGGGATGCGCTGCTCCTCGATAAAGGTTTCGAGGTGGGCCGTGGCGGCCTCGCGCTCCTCCTCGGTATCGACGATGGTTTTGATGGTGAGCTTGGACTCTTTCCATACGGGGCTTTTGAGGATCTGGTAGGCCAGCGTCAGGACGAGGCCGATGTTGTTCTTGTTCCCGCCCCACCAGACATCGATCGCGGCGGACTCTTCCGATATCTGGACATCGGTCTCCCGGAGCATGATCAGGTTGCGCCGGGTGCGGTAGACAAGCTGGATGAATTCCGAAAACCGATCATATTTGGCGCGGTCCTCGGTGTCGCCGAAGAGGATGGTGTTGGGGGTGAGCGGCCCGTATCCATACGCACGCACCAGCGATTTTGCGCCGGTCAGCTGATCGGGGGCAGGAAGGATTTTCACCATGGCATCCACCTCGCGCTTGTTGAGGTATTCGCGCATCGACTCCTCCATGGTCTGGACTTTTTTCGCCGACCAGTCCTCCACGGGCAGGATGCTCGCCACCGTCAATGCGCCGCTGTGGCGCGCCAGGGAAAAGGCCATCTCCACCAGGTGCCAGCGCGATTTCGGCGAGCCGCTCAGGACGAGGATGTTGGGGCGCCAGGTGCGCTCGTCGGGTTTGAGCCGGTTGAGGCGCTGGATGGAAAAGCGGGCGAGCAGGGTGTAGATGCCGTAGCGCATGTCGGCCCAGTGGGCGTTGAGGTGGCGGCGCTTGACGAGATAGTAGACCAGCCCGGCCACGAACATGGCCACCAGCGTGGCACCGGCGTTGATCATGAGCATGACCGTGAAACAGCCTGCCGCACCGAGCAGCGAGACGGCGTAGTGAACCTTGAACTTGGGGCGCCACGACGGGCTTTCGATCAGCCCCTCCAGCCCGGCGGAAAGGTTGAGCAGCCCGTAGGAGGTGAGGAAGAACATCGAGAGGATCGGGGCGATCATGTTGAGGTCGCCTAGCAAAACGGCGACGAGCGCCACGCCGAACGAGATGGCCGTGGCGATGCGCGGATCGTTGCTTTTCCCGAAGCTACGGCCGATGAAGCGCGGGATGATGCGGTCGTTCGCCAGCGCCTGCAGCGTGCGCGGCGCGCCGAGCAGCGCACCGAGGGCGCTCGAGAGCGATGCGGCGAACACGCCGGCCACGATCAGCCCGCCCCACTTGGCCACCGAGCGCATGGCGTTGGGGTTGAGCAGGAGGGTTTCGTCGGGGATGCATTTGTACAGGAAGATCGGGAGCGCCAGATAGATCGCGTATCCCGTCAGCACCGCGCCGAGCGTCCCCAGCGGTAGCGACGTGGAGGGCTTTTTCAGTTCGCCCGACATGGAGAGCCCCGCCTCGATCCCCGTCACCGCCGGAAAGAAGACCGCGAACACCGCCCAGAACCCCACGCCCTTGGGTACCGGGATGCCGCCCGCGACCTCGGTCACCGAGCCGCCCAGAAAGAAGGAGGCCAGCGAGGCGATGATGACCGCGAAAATCACAAACTGCACCTTCATCGCCAGGTCGGCGGAAAAGTAGGCGAGCACCGTCAGCAGGGTCAGCGTGGCGGCGGCGACCATCTTGGCCGTGAGGAACGCGGGGAGGTAGTCGCCCAGATTGCCCATCAGCGCCTCGGTGAAGCCGGAGACGTAGAAGGCGATGCCGAACGACTGCGCAAAAAAGAGCGGCAGGCCGATCGCCGCCCCGGCCTCCAGGCCGAGCGAGCGCGAAATGATGTAGTAGGCGCCGCCGCCGCCCACCTTCATGTTGGTGGCCAGCGCCGAGAGCGAAAGCCCCGTCAGGAAGGTGATCGACGTGGCGATCGTCACGATCAGCAGGGTTCCCGCCAGCCCGACGCTACCGAGCACCCAGCCAAAGCGCAGGTACATGATCACGCCGAGGATCGTCAGCACGCTCGGCGTGAAGACCCCCTTGAACGTCCCGAACGAATAGCCCTTCTTTTCCTTTTTCCTGCCCATGGTCGCGTTCCAATCTCTGGATTTTTCGCGGATCAGTCTTCCAGATTGCGCGGCGGAAGAAAAGCAAACTTCCAAGGCTTGGAACTCCGCGGAAGAATTGGTTCGGCATTTTTGCGGCAGATGGTACTTTTTCCAACCCATGGAAAACGGGTTTAAAAAAATAAGGATGCGCCTCCCCGCGCTGATGCTGCTGGTGCTGACCGTGCTGTTTTGGTCGCTCTACGACCGCTACGAGCCGGCCGGCCCCGTCCTGCTCTCGGCGCCGTCGCTGGCCGACGGAACGAATGTCCGCGGCGAGGTGTCGGAATCCGGCGGCCACTTCACACTGCGGGTTCCAAAGGGCGGGAAGCCCGCGCGGATCGACTTTACGATGCCCGGTGCGCCCCGCTACGGGACCCTCCGCGCCCGCGTGCGCATCAAGGTGGACGGCGTGGTGGAGGGGAAATATCCATGGAGCTGCGCGCGGATGCTCGTTGCGCAGTACGACGCGAAGAACAAGTGGGTTCCTTGCGACCATGGCCTGGTTTCGGAAGAGGGTTCCAGCGATTGGATCAGCGATCAGAACGAGTTCGAGATCCAGCCCAATGCCGCCCGCGTGGCGGTGATCCTCCAGCAGTCCGGTGCCGAAGGCACGGTGGAGTTCGACGGGATCGAAGTCCGCCCCGTGCGCATCCGCGCATCGTTCATCTGGTGGCGCGTGGCCTTTGCCGCGGCATGGATCTGGATGGCGTTCCTGTACATTCCCCGCTGCCGCTTGGACCGGCGTCGGCTGAGGTTCCTGATCCTGCTCAACGCCCTGGCCATTCTTTTCGGCGCTCTGATGCCCGCCGACTGGATCAAGGATGTCTCCGACCAGGCAAAAAAAACGTGGGCAAAACACGTCGCCGCACAGGAAAAGGCAATCCCCGCAACTTCCGCCCCCCGGAAACCGGCGGTGAAGAAGGATCGCGACACGCGGCAGATGGGTCTCTTCAACCAGATGGTGGGCGGCACCCACATGATGGGGCACTTTGTCCTTTTTGCCACGCTCTGCTTCCTGGTCTACCTCTCCGCCGCGCTCGAGCGCCAGCATCCCTCCTATTTCCTCAAGGTGGGCGCCGATGTGCTACTTTTTGCTGCCGTCACCGAGTCGCTCCAGTTCCTGACGGTCGACCGCACCGCCGGGATAGGCGATTTGCGGATCGACCTCTACGGCATGGCCACCGCCCTGCTTCTTTTTGTGCTACTCCTGCCGCTTATCCGGCGATTTGCCCGCTAGACCCGAGTTTGTTCTGGGCCAGTTCATCTTCGAAGAGATCGACCCGCGAGCGGGCCGCCACATTGGCATAGGACAACGCAGCCAGATTCCAAAATTAATCTTTGATTTGACGGCTTGACTTCCACCCGCCGCCTTCATATGGTCTCCGGCTCTTTTAGTAAACCGATGGTTGCCGGACTTTGTAGGAATCGGTTTGCCATCGGGTAGCTTTGTTTGCCCGATAGTGTAATGGAAGCACATGTGACTTTGACTCATAGGGTCCAGGTTCGAACCCTGGTCGGGCAACCACCTAAGTTGTGAATGGAATGAAAATCGTATCGGGAACAGGACATCGGGATTTGGCCGAACGCATCGCGTTGTCGGCAGGCGTGGAGTTGTGTGATGTCGACATCACGCGCTTTCCCGACGGTGAGATTTTCGTCAAGGTTTGCGACAATGTGCGCGGCGAGGATCTGTTTATCGTGCAGTCGGTCGCGGTTCGGCCGAACGAATACCTGATGGAGCTGCTGATCATGATCGATGCCGCCAAGCGCGCGTCGGCGGACCGGATCACGGCGGTATTGCCCTATTACGGATATGCGCGACAGGATCGCAAGGACCAGCCCCGGGTGCCGATCACAGCCAAGCTGGTGGCCAACCTGCTGGTGGCCGCCGGTGCGAGCCGGGTGCTCTGCATGGATCTGCACGCCCAACAGATCCAGGGGTTTTTCGATATCCCGGTGGATCACCTCTATGCATCGCCCGTGATTGTCAAGTATCTCCGAACCTTGGAACTCGACAATCTGGTTGTCGTTTCGCCAGATGCGGGCGGCCTGAAGATGGCGGATGCCTATTCGAAGATGCTCGATGCCGGCATTGCGGTGGTGGGGAAGCAGCGCAAGAACGCCATGGATGTGGAGGCCAACCATCTGGTCGGGGATGTCGAAGGATGCAACACACTGCTGGTCGACGATATGACCTCGACGGCTGGCACACTGACGGCGGCGGCCAACCTGCTGGAAAAGGCCGGGGCAAAATCGGTGCGTGCGGCGGTGAGCCACTCGCTATTGACGGAAAAGGGGATCGAGCGGCTCCGGGCGTCGGCGATCGACGAGCTGGTAACCACGGATAGCGTTCCGCAGCGCGAATGGAAAGATTTCAATGTGACTGTGCTGTCGGTGGCCGATACGCTGGCCGATGCCATTTGCCGCATCCACAACAACCAGTCGGTCAGCTCGTTGTTTAGAATTTGAAAATTAGGAGAGAATCAATGGAAGACAGTAAACTGATTGCCAAGAAGAGAGACCTGCAGGGTTCGTCCAACGCGCGCCGCCTGCGCAAATCCGGGAGCCTCCCGGGCGTGATCTACGGCGACGGCAAGGAAGGCACGGCCATCCTGCTGGAGATGCACGATTTCGAGCAACTCTTGCACCACCACACTAGCGAAACCGTACTGGTGGACATTGCCATCGAAGGCGGGGAGGAAATTTCCGCCCTGGTTAAGGATGTCCAGCACCATCCTGTGACGGGAGACCTGCTACATGTCGACCTGCACAAGATGGATGCCACGAAGGCGATCCAGGTCGAAATCCAGGTTGTCCTCGTCGGCGAAGCCATCGGCGTCAAGGCCGGTGGAATCATGGATCTGGTGATGCACACAATCTCGATCGAATGCCTTCCGGGCGACCTGTCCGAGAGCATCGAGATCGACGTTTCCGAAATGGAGATCGGCGATGCGCTACATCTGAAGGATTTGGAGTTGGATTCCAAGTTCAAGGTGCTGGGCGATCTCGAAGCCATTGTTGTTTCGGTATCCGAGCCCCATGTGGAGGAGGAAGAGGACGAAGAGGAAGCGGCAGAAGACGCTAGTGCCGAGCCGGAAGTAATTTCCGAGAAGAAGGCCGACGACGAAGCCGAGTAATCGGCATCAATTTTTATTCCGGGAGGAAGGCGCTTGAAACTGGTCGTTGGACTGGGGAATCCCGGAAAGGAATACGAACGCTCCCGTCACAATGTTGGATTCATGGTGGTGGAGGAGCTGGCTCGGCGCCGGGGCGCGGAGCTGAAGAAAATGTTCTGGTTCCCGGCGCGGCAGGCCAAGTGCCGGATCGGAGAGTGCGAAGTGAGGTTGATCGAACCCACCACATACATGAACCGCAGCGGGCGGGCGGTCTGGGGTGCCATGAAGAAGTGGCACGTCGATCCCGCCGACACGGTGGTGGTCTACGACGATGTCGATATGGAGTTTGGTAGCCTCCGGGTGCGGGGCAAGGGTTCGGGCGGAAGCCACAACGGCATGAAGTCGGTGCTGGAATGGTTACAGACCAAGGCCTTCCCCCGCGTGCGGGTAGGCATTGGGCCGAAGCCGGACGAGATGGATATGATTGGCTTCGTGCTGGGGGATTTCCCGGACGATGATAGTTTAGGGTTGGAAAAGGTTGTCGAACGTGCCGCCGATGCGGTAGAAAGCATCCTTTCCATCGGAACCGAACGGACGATGAATGCGTTCAACCGCTCGAAGGCAGACGCGAAGCGGGGCTTGAGGGACGAAAGCAACGACCGCTAGGAAGTGGCAATAAGTAAGGAGAAATAGATTGAAAACATTGTACGAAGGATTGTTCATCTTTCCGGAGACGCTGGACGAGGAAGGCCTCGACATGGCGGTTGCCCGCGTGAAGGAAGAACTAGAAAAGCTGGGCGGTACGCTTGAAAGCACGACCCGTATGGGCAAGAAGAATTTTGCGCGGCCGATGAAAAAACAGAAGGCCGGATTCTATGTGATGCTGGTGTTCAAACTCGAAGGCGCGAAGATCGATGCGTTCAAGAAACGCCTGAAGCTCGCAACCGACGTGTTCCGCGCCCAGTTTGTTTTGGCGGAAGAAGCGGAAGCTCTGCAGGAGGCTTGATAATGGCTAGCTACAACCGGGTCTTGTTGATAGGCAATCTTACGCGTAATCCGGAAATCCGGTATACACCTTCCGGAACGGCGGTCGCCGATCTGGGGATGGCTGTTAACGAAAGCTTTAAAAACAAAGCAGGCGAGGTTGTTGAGCAGGTCTGCTATGTGGATGTGGTCGTGTGGGGAAGGCAGGCCGAAACGGCCTCCGAATACCTGCACAAAGGATCTCCGGTTTTTGTGGAAGGCCGCCTGCAACTGGATCAGTGGGAAAACCAACAGGGCGAAAAGCGTAGCAAGCTGCGTGTCCGGGCGGATCGAGTCCAGTTTCTGAGCGGAGGTTCGGGGAGCCGGAATACGGAAGCTCCCTCTGCGCCGAAAGAGCAAGCTGCCGCCGCTCCGCCGCCCGCCGTACCCGCGCCGGAAGCCGAAGATGACGATGATGTACCGTTTTAAGAAAAAGGAAAATGAATTATGCGTCGTAGAGATAAAAGAGATGAATACAAGCGCGATCCCGACCTCCTCAAGGGGGTCGATAAAATCGATTACAAAGATGCGGAGCTTCTCAAGAAGTTCATGACCGACCGGGGCAAGATCCTGGGCCGCCGTTTGCTGGGCACCAATGCGCAGCAGCAGCGCCAGATCAAACGCGCCATCCGCCGCGCGCGGGTCGTGGGTCTTATCCGCTAACACGAAGGAACGAATTATGGCTACTGAAGTCTTATTGATGGATCAAGTCGAGGGTCTGGGTATCGAAGGCGATATCGTGAAGGTTGCCGAGGGCTATGCCCGCAACTATCTTTTCCCCAAGGGGATCGCCACCGTGGTGACCGAAGGGAAGAAACGCCAGATCGAGAAGAAGCGCATTGAGCGCCTCGCCCTGCTGGAGAAGGAAAAGGGTGCCGCCGAAGAGCTGGCCAAGAAGATCGGCGGAATCGAATGCACGATCGCCGCAAAAGTGGGTGAAAACGGCAAGATGTTCGGCTCCGTCGGCATTCCCCAGATTCTGGAAAAGGTCAAGGAGCAGGGGCTGGAGCTGGATCGGACCAAGATCGTCTTGGCGACACCGTTGCACGAACTGGGTGTCTTTGATGTCGCAATCAAGTTGCATCCGGAAGTGACCGCAACGCTCAAGGTCTGGGTCGTAGAAGAGAAATGACTCCGGAGGGTCTAGGAGCAGGACTTCGGATTCCCCCGCATAGCGAAGAAGCCGAACGGGGGGTGCTGGGCTCCATCCTGCTCGACCCGTCCAACGCAATCGACAAATGCCTCGCAAAGCGCCTCGGCAGCGAATCGTTCTACGATCGCCGCCACCAGGCGCTTTTTGAGCAAATGGTGGAGATGAGCCAGGCGAATGTCGCC
The DNA here is from genome assembly GCA_015486775.1 of Kiritimatiellales bacterium. GTDB lineage: Bacteria > Verrucomicrobiota > Kiritimatiellia > Kiritimatiellales > Pontiellaceae > Pontiella. Next base: position 7,724 of record WFRA01000316.1, read on the forward strand.
ATGGACGCCATCACCATCGCCGAATGGCTCAAGACCCGCAACGCGCTCGACAAGGTCGGGGGCTACGACTATCTCGTCCAGCTCCAGGACAGCACGCTTGTTCCCGCCCACGTCGAATTCTACTGCGATATCGTCCAGGAAAAAAACCTCTACCGGTGCCTGATCGACCACTCGAACACGGTCACCGACGCCGCCTACAAGGGCGAGGAAGATGCCGCGCTGCTGGTGAGCCACGCCGAGGAGTCGCTCTTTGAACTGGGCAGCCATGGCGGCGACAAGATTCCCGACTGGAAAGATTCCCTGACGGATGTATTCACCGAGATCCAGAAGGATCCCAACGAGATCGACCACGGGGTGACCACCGGCTACACCGGGCTCAACGCCCGGCTGCGCGGGCTGGCCAAGACCGACATGATCGTGTTGGCCGCCCGCCCGGCCATGGGCAAGACCTCGCTGGCGATGAACATTGCCGAGAACGCGGCGCTGGGCAAACTGGCCAAGGACGGCAAAGGGGTTCCCGTTGGAATCTTTAGCCTGGAGATGTCGCGCGAGCAGCTGGTTCGCCGCATGCTCTTCTCCAACGCCCGCGTCTCCGCGCGGGCGATCCAGAAGCGCATGACCCCGGACGACAACATGAAGCTGACCGAGGCGATGGATCGCCTGCGGAAAGCCCGGATCTACATCGACGACACCCCCGGGCTCGAAGCGGTTGAGCTACGCTCCCGCGCCCGCCGCATGAAGAGCCGCTACGGGGTCGAGCTGATCGTGGTCGACTATCTCCAGCTCATGAACTATTCCAAGTTTTCCAAGGATGGCCGCCAGCGCGAAACCATGGCGATCTCCGGTGCCATCAAGGCCATGGCCAAGGAGCTGGAGGTGCCGGTGATGGTGCTCAGCCAGCTCAGCCGCGCCACGGAAGGGCGCGGCGACAACATCCCCAAGCTCTCCGACCTGCGCGATTCGGGCGCGATCGAGCAAGATGCCGATGTCGTGCTACTGCTCTACCGCCCCAGCTACTACAAGCATGGCGACGAGCGCAACGACGACAACCGCGCCGTAGTCGACGTGGCCAAGTTCCGCCACGGCGAAACCGGCGATGTTCCCATGACCTTTCTCAAGGAATACACCCGGTTCGAGGACAGCACCCAGCGCGACGACGAATCCTCCCCTTCCGATTACTGATTTCCCGACCCCTCCTAGCCTGGCCTCCCCTATGAAAAAGAGACTTCCCATTCTTCTGGCCCTGTTGGCCACCCTTTCCATTCCGGCAGAAACCATCAAGGACATCCGGATCGTCAACCAGCTGGGTGAGTCGTACGCATCGAGCTCGGTCTCCGCCTTCACCTCGTTTTCGGTCGGGGAGCAGGTGACCGACCGTAGCACCATCCTCTCGGCCATCGCCACCGACGTGAACCGCATGCGCGAGTCCGGCCGCTTCTCATACGTCAACGCCCGCATGGATGTGGAGGCCGACGGGGTGGTTCTGGTCTACACGGTGGCCACGAAGCACAAGTTGCGCCGCATCGAAATCGATGGGGCCAAGAAGATGCGTAACCGGAAAGTCCGCAAGAAATCCGAACTCGAGATCGGCCAGTTCGCGGACGATGCTGCTTTTGCTCAGGCCGCCGCCAAAATCAAAGAGGCCTACCGCGACTTCTGGTATCCCGACGCACAGATCAAATGGGAATCGAAGGTCAACGACGCGCTCGGAACCGTGGATGTGGTCTTCCACATCAAGGAGGGGCACAAGCTCGCGATTAAAAAAATTGTTTTCAAAGGCGATAACAAGATCACAGACAAGAGGCTTTCGCGACGAATTTTGAGTGCCCTCACCCCATCCTTTTTAAAGAAAGAAGATATTGATGTAGTTCCAGCAAAGACCCTGCGCAAGGTGATGACGCAAAAGCAGAAAAAGTGGTATTCGTTCATCACCGGCACAGGGAAGTACAAACCGGAAAACGTGGACCTGGATGTCTTTGCCATCAAGTCGTTCTACATGAACGAAGGGTTCCTGGATGTTTCCGTATCCGATCCGGTGCTCGACGACTCGAAGCCAAAAAAATCGCGACTGATCTTCACCATTGTCGAGGGTCAGCGCTACCGGGTGGGCAAAATATCGGTGGACGGCATGAAGTCGTTTCCCGGACGGGAACTCCGGCGCGGCATCCGCCTGCGCACCGGCGACATCGCCGCCTACCGCGACGCCGAGGCCGGCAGCGAAAGCATCCGCGCGTTCTATGGCAACCGGGGCTACATCAACACGCGTGTGCGCCCCGTTTTCGATGCCGATAGCGAAAAGGGCACGGTGGATATCCGCTACGAAATCACCGAGGGTTCCATCGGCTACATCGACGAGGTCAACATCATGGGCAACGAGCGGACGAAGGACAAGGTTATCCGCCGCGAGCTCGTCATCTATCCCGGCGACAAATACAACCGTAGCCGCGTCAAGACCTCCGAGAACCGCCTGCGCAACCTCAACTATTTCGAGGTTGTCACCGCCACCCCCCAGCCCACCGGGAAGGGCGACCAATACGACCTCAACATCCAGGTCAAGGAAAAGCCGACGGGGCAATTTACCGCGGGGGTCGGCTTCTCCAGCATCGATTCGCTGGTGGGCTACGTCGAGCTCTCTCAGGGCAACTTCGACTTCAAGAGCTGGCCGCCCATCGGTGCCGGCCAAAAGTTCAAGATCCGCCTCCAGCTCGGCTCGCAGCGCAACGATGTCGACATTTCGTTTGTGGAACCGTGGTTCCTCGACCGCAAGCTCTCCCTCGGGATCGACCTCTTCCACCGCGAGGCGCGCTACTTCTCCGATGCCTACGACCAGAAAAACAACGGGATGCGCCTCTCGCTCGGGAAGCCGCTCTCGCGCTTCACGCGCGGGACGCTGGCCTACTCTCTGGAGCAGTTCGATGTGTTCAATGTCCAGCCCTCGGCCTCCCCTGCCATCCAACGGGAGGAAGGAAAGCGCTTGAAGAGCGGACTGGCCTTCATCTGGTCGCGCGACACACGCGACCGCTTCTTCATCCCCACCCGGGGCAACAAAACCATTGTCAGCCCCTATTTCGCCGGTGGGCCGCTGGGCGCCGAAACCGACATCTTCGGCGCAAAAATCCGTTCCGCCCAATATTGGCCGCTCTTCGGCGGCACCGTCCTGAACCTCCGCGGGCAGATCGAGTCGGTCGACTTCTACGGCGACAGCGAATTTGTCCCGATCTTCGACCGCCTCTTCCTCGGCGGCCCCAACACCCTGCGCGGATTTGAATACCGCGATGTCGGCCCAAAAGACGTCAACGGGGAACCGATCGGTGGCAGAAGCTCGGTCTTCGCCACGCTCGAATACACCTGGCCGATCTGGAGCAAGGTGCGCGGCGCGGCCTTCTACGACTGGGGCGTGGTGAACACCGATTTCGTCGACTTCGATCCCTCCCTCTACAGCGACGACTGGGGGATCGGTATCCGGCTCGACCTGCCCGGGTTCCCGCTGCACCTCGACTACGCCTGGCCCATCACCTACGACGAGAAGTGGCAGGACGGCAGAGGTCGCTTCAACTTCCAGATTGGCCATGCCTTCTAGGCTCGCGTAAAACAAGGCATGCCACAGTTCCTGTGAAAAAGAGTGGGAATAGAATTGGTTCACGGGGCGGGATTTGCTACTTGTCGGGGTTATGAATGTGGAAGATGTGGCTCGGTTGGCCAAGGTTTCAAAGGCGACGGTCTCCCGGGTGCTGAACAACCGCCCGGGGGTTTCGGAAGAGAAATACAGGCGGGTGAAGGCGGTGCTGGCGCAATCCGATTCGCTTCCCCGTACCCGCGCATCCCGATCTTCGGGATCGCTGACGGGGAACATTGGGGTGCTGATCGTGACGGAGGATGCCTTTGCGAGCTTTTCTGCGGCGTTCATCGCCGGGTTGAGAGGGGTGCGCCGCGCGCTGGCAAACCAGGGGCTGAACATGGTGCTTGGCCAGGCGGGGCGCGGTTTGTTTCTACCCCCCCTTGTGGCCGACGGGAAGGTGGATGGATTGATTTTGGCCGGACATGACCTGAGCCCCGAGCTGAAGTGCCGCCTTCGCCGCTGCCCCATGGTGTGGCTCACCTCGCACCGGGAGGAGGGCGCGAGGGGGGATGTCGCGCTGGTAGGCAACGACGCGGTGGGAAGGATGGCCGCCGAATACCTGGCCGAGAGGGGGTGCGGGCACCTCGCCTTCATGGATCTGTTTTCGGGGAGCCCGTCGCTGAAGGCCCGGCATGAAATGTTTGCCTTTGTGGCGCACCGGAACAACCTGAAGTGCACCGAGCTCAAGGGCGGGTTCGACTATGGGGATACCCGGGGGATCGGAGAAGTGGCCGCTTGGCAAAAGATGGAGGAATTGGTGGCCTCGCAGATCCGGGAAATGGTGGGGATGGAAAATCGGCCGGACGGGCTGGTGGTGCCGGTCGGGGAGTTTGCGGGCCTGGTCTACCGGCTCCTTCGCGGGAACGGGCTGGAGCCCGGAAAGGATATCGAGGTTGTTGTCTGCGGAGTGGACATACCGGTGCTATCGGGGTTGACCCCCCGCCCGGCGGTGATCGACCTCAATTCCGAGGCCACGGGGCGGCGCGCCGTGGAGCAGTTGCTGTGGCGGATCAGGAATCCCTCGGAGAGCTCCGGGGTTACCGTCCTAGTGGAACCCCGGCTGGTTCCCGGCGATGCTTCGGGAGAGTCTGCTCACGGGCGGTGATCTGCGGAAAGATGCGGGGCTGGAAATGGATAGTTCCTCCCCTCCTTGAATCTGGATTCAGAAGCACTTCCCCGTCTATTCATGCCAATCCTCTGGAGGCGGATTCTTGGAGAAACAAATATGAAACAAATTCCGTGCAATTATAGATTCCTGATTGTATATGCAATATAATACGAAATATAGCTGAAATATGTTTTGCACATGGGCTTGGGATGTGGCATAGACGGTGACTGGTTATTGGGTCGAAGATCTGTTGCGATTGCCGGCAGGGTTTTTGCTCCGAACAGGCAGAAGACAAGGAGAAATGAGAATGAAGACAAAAAAAGGTGCGGTGTTGCTGGTTCTTTCGGCCATGGCGATCGGGGTCTCCTCGGAAGCCGCCTTGCTTGCCTACGAGGGATTTGACTACCCGGCGGGAAGCCTGAGCGGAGCGGACGGGGGCAGCGGCTGGGCGGATGCCTGGGGCG